>NZ_PVWO01000369.1 GCF_003003845.1 Chamaesiphon polymorphus CCALA 037
ATCGATCGCCGATCCGGTATTGTATCTAGAAGGGCTATTCGGACAGACGCTCGCCGCACAATTTGGACTGCGACTGCTAGAACCGCCACTCGATTGGCTGCCGAATCTACCCGCAGAATTTCGCAAGCGACGGGTATCGCTATCGACACTGGGAGCTTGTCGGGGGATGGTGGAGCCTGCATTTATCAAACCGCCGAATGATAAGAGCTTCCCGGCGCGGGTGTATACTGGTGCCCAGCTACCGATCGAATACGATCGCGATACGCCTGTCTTGGTGGCTGAAGTGGTGGCGTGGGAGCAAGAATTTCGGTGCTTTATACTCGATCGACAGATCCGTACAATTTCGATATATTTAAGGAATGGAGAACTGCAACGCCAACGAGATTTTGCAGCCTCTGACGCAGAACTAGCAGAGGTAAAGTCCTTTGTCGATCTACTCCTAGCAGATCGTAGGATCGATCTGCCCCGCACGGCGGTATTAGATGTGGGTGTAATTCACGATCGCGGTTGGGCTGTGGTAGAACAAAATGACGCCTGGGGATCGGGAATCTACGGGTGCGATCCCGTTCGGGTATTAGAGGTGCTGCGATCTGCTGCTATACCAGTCTAAAAATATCGATATCTAAATAAGTATCGTTCGCCAAATATTATGTTTCCAGTTATCTATTCAAGCGAGTTTTTACTACATCAGACTGGGGCATTTCATCCCGAAAAACCCGCCCGATTGACTGCAATTAAATCGGCATTAGAACGGGCAAAATGGGCAAACCAAATCGATTGGAAACAGCCGACATCGATCCAAACACGATCGCCATTAAGTTGGATCGAGAAAATTCATCCTACTGGCTATATTCAACTAGTAGAGGAGCTTGGCATCGAAGGTGGATCGATCGATCCGGATACGCCTGTCTCGGCGAAAACCTATGAGGTGGCTCTCCTGGCTGTAAATGCGTGGCTGGATGGGGTTGAGAGCGCGCTGACGACAGGCGAACCTGCCTTCGTATTGGCGCGTCCGCCGGGGCATCATGCCGAGCCAGCGCGGGGGATGGGATTTTGTATTTTTAGTAATGCGGCGATCGCGGCGACATACGCGCTGGCAAATGGTGCCGAGCGGGTGGCAATTCTCGATTGGGATGTCCATCATGGCAATGGTACCCAGGCAGTAGTAGCCCAAAATCCGCAGCTTGCTTACTGTTCGTTACATGAGTTTCCCCACTATCCAGGTACTGGTAAGGCGACGGAGCGGGGCGGGTACGAAAATCTCTTGAATTTACCGATGCCAGCGGGCAGTACGATCGCGGATTATCAGCCGTTATTTGAAACCAAAGTGGTGCCTTTTTTGCAGGCATTCGATCCGGATCTATTAATCGTGAGTGCGGGATACGATGCCCATCATGACGATCCGTTGGCGAATATCGCGCTCTATGCCGAAGATTTTGGTGTCTTCACAGATTATTGTTTGCAAGTAACGCGCAAGATCGTGTTTGGGTTGGAAGGTGGGTACGATTTTGATGCTTTGGGGACGTCAGTGGTAGCGACGATCGATCGGTGTTTGAAGAGTGCTTGAGGGCGTTGCAAGAGCGATCCGGCTGGCTTCGGATCGCCCGCCAACAACCTCAAACCCCAAGCCTAGAGAGAATCGATCGCCATAATGGCATCAACGGCGGCTTCGAGGGCGATCGAAACATGCGTCCAATGCGTGCCACCCTGACAGAAAACAGTATAAGGTTCGCGCAGGGGGCCATCGGCAGAAAATTCGGACGTACTGCCGTCAATGAACGTCCCGCCAGCCATAATTAACTCGCTTTCGTAACCGTGGAGATTGCCAGGAACGGGATCGACGTAGGCATCGATGGGCGAATTTTGTTGGATCGATCGACAAAATGCGATCGATTTGGCCTTGGAACCGAGTTTAATTGCCTGAATTACATCGCGACGCGGTGCCATCGGTAACGGGTTGACTGGATAGCCCAACTTATCGAATACGTAGGCAGTTAAATGATTGCCCTTCATCGCTTCGCCCACCATTTGCGGCGCGAGAAATAAGCCTTGAAATAACAGCCGATTTTGATCGTAGGTAGCCCCACCAGAGGAACCGATGCCTGGTGCTGTGAGCCGACATGCCGCCATTTCGACCAGATCCGCTTTCCCCGCCACGTAGCCGCCACCTGTGGCAATCGTACCACCCGGATTTTTGATGAGCGATCCGGCAATCAGATCGGCACCGACAGCAGGCGGTTCGCGATCTTCGATAAATTCACCATAGCAATTATCGACAAAGCAAATCGTATTTGGATTTTGACGTTTGACGATTTCGATAATCCGTTCGATCTCGGCAATCGATAAAGACGATCGCCAAGCATAGCCGCAGGAACGCTGAATCAGCACCAGACGGGTCTTGTTTTCGATCGCATGACTCAAAGTATCCCAATCGATCCCCCCGTCGCTTGTGAGGGCTAATTCGCGGTAGCTGATGCCAAATTCCTTCAGCGATCCCTGCCCCGTACCTCTAGTACCGATGACTTCCTCTAACGTATCGTAAGGCGCACCCACCACCGAGAGCATTTCATCCCCCGGACGCAACACGCCAAATAACGCACAAGCGATCGCATGAGTGCCAGAGACAAATTGCACCCGTACCGCTGCGGCTTCGGCTCCCATAATTTCGGCAAAAACTTTATCTAAAGTTTCGCGCCCCAAATCGTCGTGTCCGTAGCCGCTGACACTGCAAAAATGCCGAACACCCACTCGGTGTCGCGCATAAATTTCTAAAACTCGACGGATATTCCCCTTGACTTGACCGTCAATACCATTAAAAATCAGTGATAGTGCCTTTTCTGCCGCTGGAATGAGTAATTTGCCGTTCATGATTTGAGGGATTAAATTATTTGCCGCTTGGATCTGCTTGCAGATCGGGCACGATCGTAAAACTCTTCATAGGTTATCTCAATGACTGTTGCCGCATCAACAAAACTTCGTCTCGATTGGACGATGATTATCGCGCTCGTAATTTTTCACATCGGAGCGATTTGCGCCTTTTTGCCAGGACTATTTAGTTGGAACGCTGTGGGGGTAGCAATACTGCTGCACTGGATTACAGGTGGGTTGGGGATCACGTTAGGATGGCACCGTCTTCTCTCTCACCGCAGTTTTCAGGTTCCCAAATGGTTGGAATACTTTTTTGCTTTTTGCGGCACACTAGCATTACAAGGTGGGATTCTATGGTGGGTAGGTTTGCATCGTCACCATCATTTACACTCGGATCAGGATGTCGATCATCACGATTCCAAAAAAGGCTTTTTGTGGAGTCATGTGCGGTGGATGTGTTTTGAGGTACCAGCAGAAAGTGATATTCCCCGTTTTACTAAAGATATTGCAGACGATCGGTTTTATCAGTTTTTGAATGAATACTTTTTCCCTTTGCAAGTCGTTCTCGGCGTAGTATTATATGCGATCGGCGGTTGGCCGTTTGTATTCTGGGGTGTATTTGCCCGCCTGGTAATCGTTTATCATTGCACTTGGCTGGTCAATAGCGCGACTCACAAGTTTGGCTATCGCAACTTTGAAACAACCGATAATTCTACCAATTGCTGGTGGGTAGCCATCACCACATACGGCGAAGGCTGGCACAACAACCACCATGCGTACCAATATTCCGCACGTCACGGCATGAAATGGTGGGAAATCGATATTACTTGGATGACGATTCAGTTGCTGCAATTCCTCGGTTTAGCTACCAAAGTGAAATTGGTAGAAGCTGGCACTGCGAAGGAGTAATTAGCAATATCGATGGAGGGAGTCGCTGGCAATCTGCACCGAGCGATCTCCAGACCTCGATCTTCTCTTGCAAATCGCCTGCGATATGCTAATATGGTTAAGCGGTAAATTGATTCCGCTTAGATTGCGGTTTAACTTCCCGCCACTCGCTTAGATTTAAAGTTGTAATTAGTGACTCGATCGATCTAATGCGATCGATATTTCTGACGATCGTAGACTCCCAGCGTCGGCTTCTAAAATAGCGATCGCAGAATGCCAAAAAATCTACCAATTCGATCGAAACAAGCAGTAGTTGGATCGTTCTCTTTGCCAACGCCATTACCATAACTGAAAATCAAATCGCTTGTCAGCAACCCACAGATGAATCTGGGGGAAAATTCATAACTTACAATCCACCATCCAAATGACCGATCGATCGAATTATACATCTACAGACATTCAAGCAATCTTCAATCGGATTGCACCAGTATACGATCGATTGAATAACGATCTGAGCTTGGGTATACATTGGGTATGGAAACAAATGACCGTATCTTGGAGCGCGGCTAAAGCTGGCGATACTTGTCTGGATCTTTGTTGTGGGAGTGGCGATATTACCCAACTTTTAGCCAAACGAGTGGGCAAAACAGGTATAGTTATCGGAGCTGATTTCGCTCCCGCACAACTGACAATTGCCGCCGAACGGATTGCGAGTGTTTACCCACCATTAGAGCAGATTCAGTGGGTAGAAGCAGATGCCCTCAATTTGCCATTTGCCGATAATTATTTCGATGCTGCGACGATGGGTTATGGCTTGCGAAATGTTACGGATATTCCGAGGAGTTTAGCCGAACTATATCGAGTTTTGAAACCCGATGCAAAGGTCGCAATTCTCGACTTTCATCGTCCTAGTAATGGTTTAGTCCGTCGCTTCCAGCAATGGTATCTCGATGAGATTGTCGTGCCCAAAGCCGATCGATTGGGTATGATTGAAGAATACGCATATTTAAATCCCAGTCTCGATCGATTCCCAATTGGTTCGGAACAGGTAAAATTAGGATTGGCGGCAGGATTTAGTCGGGCAACTCATTATCCGATCGCGAGTGGGATGATGGGTGTATTAGTATTGACTAAATAACCGAAGTTATTAGAGAGCCGACGACTGGAAGTCGTGGCTGGTGTTGCGAAGTCCGCTGTCTTGTCTTGACGCACACAAACGGGAGGTTCCCTCCCGTTCGATGCGTCGCTGTCGCGCTAAACCCTCGGCAAAGCCGAGGAGCGCGCGCCGCCTACGCGGACTGATACCAAATCTGCTTAAATCCTTCTTTTTCGATCGACTTTGCCCTCACCCCGCCTTCGCCTCCGGCTCTGGCTCCCCTCTCCCAATTTTGGGAGCGACTTGCGCTCGTCGGGTTTCCCGACGGTTTAGTAAGTCAAGACAGAGGGGCTGGGGGTGAGGGCAAAGTCGATCGGTTTTACCAACCGGATTTGGTATCATTTATCGATAAATTTTACATACGCTCGATCGCATCGAGATGTCTCTACATCTGTAACTGGCACATAGCCATTCGACTCATATAACTTGACTGCTGCGGCTAAAACACTCGCTGTTTCGATTCGGATTTCTCGATAACCACGATCGAATATCGTCCGTTCTAATTTGCCTAACAAATACTTGCCTAAGCCCTGTCCTCTGACTTTGGAATGTAAGTACATTTTTCTAATTTCTACCGCCTTCTCGCTCGGATTTTCTAGCTCAGAAGATTTAGTAATACAGGGATAATAAGCACTCGTCCCAATAATAATGCCGTTGTCCTCAATCACCCAAAATTCCCCACCGCGCTCGAGATAATATTTCTCTACATCTATGACATCTCGATCTGCACCATCTGGCTCCCAACCCAATCCATATTCAGCCAACGCATTTTTAATAACTTCAGCCGCCGCAATCCGATCGTCCGGTTGCCAGTCTCTAATGATGTACTTTTGATATCGATCGATCATGAATAGATAGGCGGGGAGTTGGGAGTTGGGAGTTGGGAGAAATATTTGTTTGCAGATTTTCTAAGTGTCAATTATCAATTATCAATTATCAATTATCAATTATCAATTATCAATTATCAATTATCAATTATCAATTATCAAT
>NZ_PVWO01000370.1 GCF_003003845.1 Chamaesiphon polymorphus CCALA 037
CCACGACTTAATGGCATCGGGGCTAGAAATTGGCGAACGCCGACTCCCCTCCGAACTAGACATCACCCTCGCCGCTGCCCCCAGCATCGACGCACGAGCCTACAGCGCACCCCTACTCGGCGTAGGCATCAATAACGGCGACTTTAGCATCGATAGTAACCAAGCAGCCAACTACGGCTGGCAAACCAACGGCGCAACCACCATTAGTAACGGCATTGCCACCCTCGCCGACACCTCCAAACAACTCGCCAGCCTCACCCAAAAATTCCTAATTCCCGCCAACGCTACCAAACTGCAATTTACGATTAAGAACTCCCAACTGCGGAGCGCGCTACCCAACACCGCCCCCACCCCCAACGACTCCTTTGAAGTCGCCCTCCTCGACGCTCAAATGAATCCCCTAGCGGGCAAAGCGCAAGGTTTATCGAATACTGACTCCCTGCTCAACATCCAAGCCGATGGCACCGTCTATTTTAGTGATAAGGTGCAAATTGGTGGAGCCACCATTAGCGGTGGTAAGATTGCCAATACTACCGATCGCACAGTCACGATCGATCTCACCGGAATTGCCAACAATACCGAAGCCCAGCTCTACTTCGATCTCCTCAGCTTTGGCTCTGGCGCATCCCAAGTCAGCATCGATAACGTCAAAATCTTCAACACCACTCAACCCGCACCGCGTCTAGATAATGCCACCCTGGCTACCAATCAAGCTACAGGATTAACTATTCCCCTCCCCACTGGTGTCTCCCTAGAGAGCATCGAACTAAGCACTCTCCCTCAACATGGCACCGTAGTCCGCAATCCGAGTAATGGCAAGATAACTTACACGCCCAACAGCGATTACGTCGGCGCAGATAGCTTCACATACCTTGGCATCGATAGCAACGGCCAAGTTTCTAATCCTGCCACCATTAATATTACCGTTAATAACGTCGCTCCCACGATCGAGAGCATCGTTATTCCCACCACCGTCAAAGAAGGACAAACCATCCCCCTATCCGCTACAGCCAAAGATGGCGGTAGTAGCAACAATCTCACCTACTCCTGGAACTTCGGCGACGGTTCCAACCCAATTATCGGACGCGATGTCAGCTACACCTACAAAGACAACGGCAACTATAACGTCACCCTCTCAGTCACCGATAAAGACGGCGGTACCACCACTCAAACCAGCCTCGTCAAAGTCGATAACGTCGCCCCCACCGTCAATATTACCGCCCCAGTCACCGACACCAACCAAGGCGGTACCCTTAACTTTGGAGTTACTTATACAGATCCCGGCATCCTCGATACCCACACCATCACCTGGAACTTCGGCGATGGTAGCGCGCCCCTAACCGGAGTCACCAACCCCAGCCACCTCTTCAGCCAAGCGGGTACCAAAAACGTCACCGTCACCGTCACCGATAACGATGGAGCCAGCACCAGCCAATCGATGGCAATCACTGTTACTAGCGTCGCGCCGACAATTAACTCGATCGATATTCCCACGAATATTAATGAAGGTCAATTAGTCCAACTCACCGCCACCGCTACGGGTACGGGTGCATTAACCTATAATTGGTACGTCGATAATGCCACTACCCCTATCGTCGGACAAACTCTCAACTATGCCTTTGCTGATAACGGGGTCTATCCAGTAAAATTAACGGTTATCGATAGTAATAGCGTCATTACCACTCAAACCGTTAGCGTCACCGTCAATAACGTCGCCCCGATTATCGTTAATATCATTAAACCCAGCCAGATAAACGAAGGCGAACCAGTCTCGTTCAAAGCCATCGCTACCGACCCTGGAATTAATGATAATCTCAGCTATGTCTGGAACTTTGGAGATAGTACTCCGCTAGTCAACGGCCAAAATGTGACTCACACATTTGCCGATAATGGCAGCTATAACGTCATCCTCAGAGTCACCGATTCTGATGGAGCCTTTGCTACACAAACTGTCAATGTCAAGGTAGATAACGTCGCTCCAGTTATTGCCTCGATTGTCAAACCTGCAACTATTAAAGAAGGCGAATCAGCAGAATTTAAAGCAACTGCCACCGATACAGGTGCTAACGATACATTAACTTATAACTGGAATTTTGGAGATAGTACCCCTGGATCGAGCGGTCAAAATGTCAACCACACATTTGTAGACAATGGCAACTATAATGTCGTGCTAACTGTGACTGACAAAGATGGTGGAGTTACCACTCAAACTGTCGTTGCTAAAGTCGATAATGTGGCTCCGAGTATTGTATCGATCGCGAAACCAACTACAATTAAAGAAGGCGAATCAGTCACCTTCAGTGCAACAGCAACCGATCCTGGCATTCTCGATACTCTAACCTATAGTTGGAATTTTGGTGACAGCACTCCTGGAGCGAGCGGTCAAAATGTCAACCATATATTCGTAGATAACGGCAACTACAACGTCACCCTGACAGTCACTGACAAAGACGGAGCTGCTACGACTCAAACTGTCGTGGCTAAAGTGGATAATGTAGCTCCGACTATAGTCAGCATCGCTAAACCAACAACCATTAAAGAAGGCGAATCGGTTGCTTTTGCGGCAACAGTGACCGATCCTGGTGTCCTCGACACGCTTACTTACAGTTGGAACTTCGGCGATAGCACTCCTGTGTCGAGCGGTCAAAATGTCAATCATACATTTGCGGACAATGGCAACTATAACATCACACTAACTGTTACCGATAAAGACGGAGCATCTACGACTCAAACCGTCGTGGCTAAGGTCGATAATGTGGCTCCAAAGATCGTATCGATTGCTAAACCAACCACAATTAAAGAAGGTGAATCAGTTGCTTTTGCTGCCACAGTTACCGACCCAGGAATTAACGATACCCTTACCTATAGTTGGAACTTCGGCGATAGTACTCCTACATCGCTCGGCCAAAATGTTAATCACACATTCGCCGATAATGGCAACTATAATGTTGTCCTAACTGTAACTGATAAAGACGGTGGAGTTACTACTCAAACCGTTGTGGCTAAAGTCGATAACGTCGCTCCAGTTATAGTCTCGATCGTCAAACCAAATACAATTAAAGAAGGTGAATCAGTAACATTTACCGCCACCGCGACGGATGTCGGTAGCAAAGACACCCTTACCTACTCTTGGAACTTCGGCGATGGCACCTCCCCAGTCACTGGACAAAATGTGACTCGCACCTTCGCCGACAATGGTAACTATAACGTCGTCCTCACCGTCACCGACAAAGACGGCGCAGTTACCACTCAAACAGTAGTTGTCAAAGTCGATAACGTCGCACCGACAATTACCAGCGTCACCCTCCCTCAAAACGTCCTCGCTGGCACCGCCGCTGCCTTCACCGCCACCGCCACCGATGTCGGAACTCTCGACACCCTCACCTATAGCTGGAACTTTGGCGACAACAGCACCCCAGTCAGCGGTCAAACCGTCAATCGTACCTACACCGCCGCTGGCACCTACACCATCATCCTCACCGTCACAGATAAAGATGGTGCAATCACCACCCAAACCCAAAACCTCACCGTTACCGCACCCCCAACCACAGGCGGCAGCGGCATTCGCGCTGGTGGTAATATTACCATCAACGGCAGTGCCGACTTCGACGGTAGCACCACCAATCGTACCGACGATACTCAAATCTATGCCGCTAAAGGTATCAGCCTCAACGGGAATATTAGCCTCCCAGTCAAGCGCGATAGCTCCGGCAACCCCCTCAAAGTCAACGGGAAGATCGTTTTAGTCGATAACCAGATTACCCTCGGTACGGGAGCCACTACTACCACCAATCCCAACCAATACACCAACTTTACCACTGCCGATCGAGCCATTACGATCCCTACCTACGCCGCTCTTCAACTTCAAGAGTTTACCCCACCAGCGAGTGCGACCGTCAACACCTTCAATGTCCAAACCACACCCATCCGTAACAGTGCCGACTGGACTACTAAATTCCCCGCTGCGGGTACCGCTAGCAATCCCACAGTCGTGAGAATTATCAATGGCGATCTCAATCTGCCTGCTAATATCAATTTGAGCAACTATATTTTAATTGTCGAAAATGGCAACATCAACTTCTCCCAAGGCAATCCAGTCCTCAATAATGTCAAACTGATTGCCAATGCCGGAAAGATCGATCTCAACTCGAATACTGCTACCAACCTCTCATTAAGTGCATCGGGGAATATTAACATCACTGGCAATACCAAGTTAGGCGGTACCAGTATCATCAGTAGTAATGGCAACATTACGACCAATGGTGGTCTGAGTATGGCAAGTAGTACTGCGACTGTGAGGATGGTTGCCCAAGGCGACTTCTCGGTTAGTGGCAATACTTCGCTTAAGGGTCAATTGTTCGCGAAGAAGAATATTACTATTAATGGTCAGACAACGATTGTCGGTAGCATCGATGCGCTGTTGAATCTGAGTATTGGTGGTAATACGACGATAGTGGCGAAGTAGTGCTAACTCACATCATCCACATCCGGCTGGGAAATCGCACCAGCCAATGTCTTCGCTGCCTTACCCTTCAACTGCTGTCGCCCATCATCACCCGCCAAGCTCATTGTCGTCTAACAATCTAATAATGGCTTGGTATAAAGCAGATTAAGCAATCGCTTTGACGATCGCTCGATTAAGCTTAGAGAGTTCATATTTCTAAATTTAATTGTCGCTTATAAACGGTACTGACTGTCTCAGAATACCAAAGCCCACCCCGCTTACTTTTAATGTTATTCTGATTCAAATAATTGGCAATCGACTGATAACTTTTGCCGGACTTTCGATGCCGACGAATAATCTCAATTGTTTCTAGCTCGCGCTCGTTGGCAACTAATTTAGTATCGATCGATTGCTTACCAAATTGGGGAGATCCGTAGGCATATCCACCGCCTGATGCTTTAGCTTTGCGGCCACCTTGGGTGCGATCGATAATCGTATCGCGCTCCAAAGCCGCAACTGCCGCCATCACGGTCAGGATCATCTTGCCGATCGGGGTAGATGTGTCAACTTGAATATCTAGCAGCACTAGAGATTTATTGTTGGGCTTGAGAACATCCTCCACCAGTGCTAAGACATCGCGAGTGTTTCTGGCGATCCGGTCTAGCTTCACCGCCACGATGCCATCAGCTTTGGTTTTGACTGATTCTAAAGCTTGGGCAAAGATCGGGCGGCTAGCGGCATCCTTGCCGGACTGGACTTCTTCAAATAGCTCGACTAACTCATGGTCGAAAGCCTGACAGTAGGCTTCGATCTTTTGCCGTTGCTCCGGCAATGAGGTGTTTTCAGCTTGAGAGCTGGTCGATACCCGCGCATAGCCGACTAATTTCATCTTTTAAGTACCGATCCACCTGGTTTTGAGCTGATTATATCATCAGAATTATACCAATAATTCTGATGATATGATAGTCGTAAGTGTCTTTGCTCATGCCAGCAAGTCGGTTATTGGTTGCCGAAATTGGCTAATTATCAAGACTCGGATAAAACTCGGATAAAATTGGTGTTTCAAAGCACATGACAATGGTAAGATCTAGGTGGAAAATCAGCCGCACATCCTTTATGTCATCACTCACTCCTGAAGACACTCAGGCAATTACCCGCTGGCGAACTATTAACGATCGGATGTTGCGAGAGCGATATCCTTATCACTATCTTGCCTGTGGCATAGACGAACTGATAGCGGCTGGAACCAATCTCAAATCTGTCGAGGAAGCAGCTAACTCAACTGGCAAGCCTTATATCTTAGATTGGATTCCCGCGCGCGTGGGTGATGTTTGCTTTTGGTGGGTGAAGTTTTATGGCATCAACAATAACGAGCCTTGGAACTCACGGTTCGCTCATTTTGGAGAGAGGTAGTCAAATTGGGTTAAAGTTTGACAATGAGCAAGCCTGTAACCTTA
>NZ_PVWO01000371.1 GCF_003003845.1 Chamaesiphon polymorphus CCALA 037
GGCGTCAGATGTGTATAAGAGACAGCTATCTACTCGAACAAATCCGGCTGGTAGATCCCAAAATTATCCTACTTACAGGTGCCACAGCGGTAAAAGCAATTACAGGTAAAAAAGACGGCATTACCAAAATTCGCGGCACTTGGATCGAATGGGAAGGCAGATGGTGTATGCCAATTTTTCACCCCGCCTATTTACTGCGCAATCCCGCGCCAGATGTCGGTAAGCCCAAATGGCTGATGTGGCAAGATATTCAAGCCATCCGTGCCAAATTAGACGAACTGAGCACCTAAAAAATCCCCTCCTTAAGTGGCTCCCAATTCCCAACTCTCAATATTTTCAATTCTCGATCGAGAATTGGGCATACTCATAACTAATCAGTCTCAACCAAACACGATCGAGTATGGCTAAGGTAGCAAACGAGTATGCAGTGCATCTGCTATTATCAGGCGGTCATCGCGAGGAAATCCGTTTTCCTACCGTCCAAGATTTTCAAAAATGGTATAGTAATGAACTGATGCCCAAATCCAGTTCTAGCGATTTTATTACCGTACCTTTGAAAAATAGTCAAGGTGAATACATGGTAATTCGCCCTAGCTGTGTCGAAGCAATTCGCGTCGAACCTGTATTTGCATCGAGTATCGATCGCGATTATTAGATTAGGCTTTAGGCTTTAGGCTTTAGGTTTTAGGCTTTAGCGTAACCTTGCAGGCTTGACGGATCAGTCCCCAAAACTAGAGCAACAGTGATACAACTAACGATCGATCTAGACGACGGTGCTGGAAACATGACATCTCTAACTCTCGTCACCGATTGCATTGTCCAAGCGTTATTTAAGAATTTTTCATGATTAAAACACTGGCTTTACTCACTTTGAATCTAGGTATTGCGCTAGGATTCAACCAGCAATCATCCGTGCGGGTGAGTGCGGCACCCCCAGCCAATGTCCAATCCGAACGGGGTAGCTCCACGACTAATACTAATAATTATGAGCAAAATTCTGTAGGCTTTGACGAGCAACTGTGGGGCAAATCTGGCGATAAACTGGCACTGCTCAAATCACTCGACAATAGTCTCCGCTACATAGAAACCCCCGCTGCTGTTAAAGCCTACCAAAATTATGCAGTACAGGGCATCAATCGCGATCGAGTGCGCCGCTCTCTAGTCAGATTTCGCCAATTAGTAAACAAGAGTACTTCTGCTGGCGAACTCCAAGCCTCAGTCAAAAAAGAATTTGTCTTCTATCAATCGGTCGGTAAAGATAATAAAGGTACCGTAACATTTACTGGCTACTACGAACCAATTTATACAGCTAGCCGCAAACAAACTGCTGAATTTAAATATCCGCTGTACAAATTACCTGCAAGTTTTAGTAGTTGGAAAGATCCCCAACCCGACCGACTCGCGTTAGAGGGCGCAGATGGCTTACAAGGCAGCAAAAGCGAGTTAGCTGGCAATGAGATCTTCTGGATGCGCGATCGATTTGAAGCCGTATTAGTGCAGATTCAGGGTTCGGCAGAATTCAATCTCACCGATGGTACTAAAACCACAGTCGGTTATGCTGGCGGTACGAATTTTGCTTACACCAGTATCGGTAAAGAACTCGCTAAAGATGGTAAAGTGACACCTGCACAACTGACATTGCCAGGAATTATTCGTTACTTCCAAGAAAATCCCCAAGAACTAGACGTCTACATTCCCCGCTGGAGACGATTCGTGTTTATGAAGGAAACCTTCAAAGGCGATCCGATGGGCAGTATTAATGTGCCAGTCACGCCAGATCGATCGATCGCTACAGACAAATCGATGATGCCACCAGGCGCGCTAGCTCTAGTGCATACCGAGTTACCTTATTCAAACGGTCGATCGATCGAACAAAAATTGGTCAGTCGCTATGTATTGGATCAGGATACGGGTAGTGCGATTACTGGCCCCGGACGCGTAGACTATTTTATGGGTAAAGGTAAAATTGCAGGCGATCGTGCGGGCGTTACTGGTGGGCCAGGGCATCTGTATTACTTATTGTTGAAGAGCTAGTGAGAGAGTGGATGGGTAGATGGGTGGATGGGTGGATGGGTAATAAGCAAAGTAAATCTTAACTAATCCCCAACTCCCCGCTCCCCCCTCCCAACTCCCAACTCTCCCATCAACAACAAGTCAGGCTATATTTGGTAAAATATCGATCGGAACTCTCCACCTCTTAGCCGCACTTCACCCATGCCCGATTCCAGTACTACCTCACCATCGATACCTTCAGATATCGCCGAGTTGCAGGAAAAATTTACAACTAATATCTCCAAAAATCAGTTGCAAATCCTCCCCCAGCTTGTTGCTACTGGGTTACCAGGCATTGAATTTTTAAGCGAGTGGCTCCAACAACAACGGGGTACAGAGCCGACAATCGTCGGCGGAGCAGTGTATCAAGCTCTATATCAGAGCGAACTGCCCGCAGCCAAAGATTTTCTCGATCGCGAATTTCCTACGGGCATCGTACCCTTAACATCGAGCGTGGGCATCGATTACACGCAACTCCAGCAATTGCTCGCCCAACGCAACTTTCAAGCCGCAGATAAGCTCACCAATGAGAAGCTATGCGAACTTGCAGGTGCGGACGCCGTGCAACGCAAGTGGATCTATTTTACCGAAGTCGAACAGTTACCCACGATCGATCTACACACGATCGATGCGTTATGGTTGTTTCATTCTGAAGGTAAATTTGGATTCTCGGTTCAGCGCGAAATGTGGCTGGGTATGTCTAAAAATTGGGATAAATTGTGGCCGAAAATCGGCTGGAAAGAGGGTAATAACTGGACTCGATACCCCGGCTCGTTCACTTGGGATTTGACCGCGCCTAGAGGTCATTTACCGCTTTCCAATCAATTGCGCGGCGTCCGAGCAAT
This sequence comes from Chamaesiphon polymorphus CCALA 037, assembly GCF_003003845.1. Classification (GTDB taxonomy): domain Bacteria; phylum Cyanobacteriota; class Cyanobacteriia; order Cyanobacteriales; family Chamaesiphonaceae; genus Chamaesiphon; species Chamaesiphon polymorphus. Next base: position 2,898 of record NZ_PVWO01000371.1, read on the forward strand.
TTCTTCATTGCTATCTCATCCTGCTTGGGAAAAGTAGCGACGGAGTTGGGAGAGGGGGAGACTGGGGGACTGGGAGACTGAGAGACTGGGAGACTGGGACAGATAATTATTCTTTTGCTCATAACCCATTACTCATTACTCATTACCCATTACTCATAACAGACCCAACCATCCACCCGTTATTCCCTATCCACACGATCCCCATGCAATTAGTGAATAATTTAGAGGCTTTTGTATAGCTCGATACAAAATAAATTCGCTAATCTACCTAGCCTAATAAACACTCAGGATTATTGTAGCTAAGGTAGCATTGGCATGGCAAAACGGTTAGTGACGATCGGCAATGGGATGGTCGGTCATCGGTTCTTGGAACAGATGGCAGCAAAAGGTGCGGATTGGGAGCTAATCTGCTTTTGCGAAGAGCCACGGGTAGCTTACGATCGCGTCAATCTCAGCGGTTATTTTGCAGGGAAGACAGCGGCAGATCTATCTCTGGTCGAGCCGGATTTTTATAAGGACAATCAGATCGAGGTACATGTCGGCGATAAGGCGATTAGTATCGATCGAGCCAATAAGACCGTCACGTCTGCTAAAGGGCTGACGATCGGTTACGATAAGCTCGTGCTGGCAACTGGTTCCTATCCATTCGTACCGCTGATCAAAGGAAACGATTTGGAAGGTACTTTTGTCTATCGGACGATTTGCGATTTGGAGGCGACTGAAGCGTATGCCAAAAATTGTAAGGTAGGCGTGGTTGTCGGTGGTGGTTTACTCGGTTTGGAATGTGCCAATGCGCTCCAAAATTTGGGACTCCAAACCCATGTAGTTGAATTCATGCCGCGATTGATGCCCGTACAGGTAGACGAATCTGGTGGGGCGGTATTGCGTCAGAAGATTGAAGATTTAGGCATCGGTATTCATACAGGCAAATCGACGACGGAGATTGTCGCGGACGAAAATGGGCGCGTCTGCAAGATGTTATTTGCTGACGGTACCGAGTTAGAGACAGATTTGATCGTGTTCTCGGCGGGAATTCGCCCCCAGGATGAGTTAGCGCGTCAGAGCGAACTGAAAATTGGCGATCGCGGTGGGATTGTTATCGACGATAATTGTCAAACATCCGATCCAGATGTATATGCGATCGGTGAATGCGCGTTATACAACAATCAAATTTTCGGCCTCGTCGCGCCTGGTTATCGGATGGCTGAAGTGGCCGCAGATAGACTTTGTGGCAGCGACGCCAATAATTTTACGGGCGCAGACATGTCCACCAAATTGAAGCTATTAGGCATCGATGTGGCGAGCTTTGGCGACGCTTTTGGTAAGACGGCTGGCTCGAAAGTAATTAAAATTGACGATGCGATTGCAGGTACCTACAAAAAGCTGGTAGTTAATGAAGATGGTACCCGTTTACTCGGCGGGATATTAGTTGGCGATGCCACTGTTTACGGTACATTGCTCCAATTGATGCAAAATCAGATGGCATTACCGCCGCATCCAGAGGATCTGATTTTACCGCCCCGCAGCGGTGCGAGTACGGCGATGGGCGTAGACCAATTCCCCGATACCGCCCAAATTTGCTCGTGTAATAACGTCACTAAAGGTCAAATCTGCACCGCGATTCAAGAACAGGAACTGCGAGATATCAGTAGCGTCAAATCTTGTACCAACGCCGGAACTGGTTGCGGCGGTTGCGTGCCGTTAGTTACCGACTTACTCAAATCCGAACTCAAAAAAGCCGGAATTGCAGTTAATAATAACCTGTGCGAACACTTCGCCTTCTCCCGTCAGGAATTATATAGTCTTGTTCGATCGCAAGATATCCATACTTTTCAAGCCTTACTCGATCGATATGGTACCGGACGCGGTTGCGAAATTTGCAAACCAGCCGTCGCGTCGATCCTCGCCTCCGCTTGGAACGACCAAATTCTCGACGCACCACACGTCGGCTTGCAAGATACTAACGATGCCTTCCTCGCCAACATTCAGCGCGATGGTACCTACTCAGTCATTCCCCGCATCCCTGGCGGCGAAATTACCCCCGATAAACTGATCGTCTTGGGCGAAGTTGCCAAAGAATTTGGCCTCTACACCAAGATTACGGGCGCGCAACGCATCGATTTACTCGGCGCGCGGGTAGACCAACTCCCACACATTTGGCAGCGGCTGGTGGCGGCTGGCTTTGAATCCGGACATGCCTACGGTAAAGCTCTGCGGACGGTCAAATCATGTGTCGGTAGCACCTGGTGCCGCTTTGGCGTCCAAGATTCCGTCGGACTGTCGATCGAGGTAGAATTACGCTATCGCGGTCTGCGCGCGCCCCACAAGCTCAAATCCGCCGTCTCTGGCTGCACCCGCGAATGTGCCGAAGCTCAAAGCAAAGATTTTGGAATTATCGCCACCGAAAAAGGTTGGAACCTGTATGTATGCGGTAACGGCGGGATGAAGCCCCAACACGCGCAGCTATTAGCCGCCGACTTGGATAAAGAAACCCTGATTCGCTATATCGACAGGTTCTTAATGTTCTACATCCGCACGGCCAACCGCTTAGAACGCACGGCAACGTGGTTTAATAAACTCGAAGGCGGCATGGAATATCTGCAAGATGTGATTATTAATGATTCCCTCGGCATCGCCGCCGAACTCGAAGCAGAAATGGCACATCAAGTCGCTACCTATGCCTGCGAGTGGGATGTCACCCTCAAAGATCCCGTCAAGCTGCAACGCTTCCAACACTTCGTCAATAGCGACGCAACCGATCCGAATATCGTCCAAGTCGAAGAACGTGGCCAAAAACGTCCCGTTTACGAACACGAACGACAATTACTTTCGATCGACAGTTAAAATAAGTTAATTTAGGTAGGGGTAATTCATGAATTACCCCTTGTATCCTAGAAGAGATTGCATTAGCGATCGATCGCCAGCACCACAGGAAG
>NZ_PVWO01000372.1 GCF_003003845.1 Chamaesiphon polymorphus CCALA 037
CACAAACCCAACACCATAATCGGCAATGCTGGAATTGTCACGATCCATGCCAGTTGACGTAACTGATCTGGCGACTGAATTAGTGTCCGATAAGCCGCAAAAAATGCAAAAAATGGCAAAAAATTCACCAAACCCAATGCCGCATCGCCCGGTTGAAGGCCAAATAAGGATACCAAAATCAACCACAGAGACAGGATCGCCAAGCCCCAATTCGATCGCCGTTGCCTAATTTCGGTGTCACAGTGCCGCCAGGTGTGAACTAATCCCCTAAAGATAAAGATCGCCCCAATCAGCGGGACGAGCGGAAAGATAACAAACCCGATTCGTGCGGAATTCCACGCCAGTTGCAATTTCGGATTGGGGTGTTTCCATGTCGCGCCAGGAATCAGACTCAGGAGATTAGGCATCGCGGGATTTTCACGAATTGAGAATTGAGAATTGAGAATTGAGAATTACCTCTTGTCTTAAGGGAAGAGGATTGAAGTAGTAAGGAATATCCTTTTTAATTCCTGTTAAAAGGGGAGGCTTCATACCTCTTGTTCTCGGTGAAACATGCTCTCTTGCCAGACTATACGAACAACGATCGAGAAGTAGCTTTTAATATCCCATCTCTAGAGACAGAATTTTTTTAGCAAGGGCATCCCCGTCCTAAAACTACCCTTCTGCTGTGCTAAGAGTCGCTAGACTCCATTAGAGCTTTTTCTTGCCAGTCGCTAGTCTCCGAAGCAGGATAAAAACTCGCAATGATGCCTACTACCAACCACCACAGGGTTTGAATCTGCGGACGATACCACTCGGTATCGGTCGTACCTTGCCCGACTGTTGCTACCATAGCAGCGATCGCGGCAATCAACCAAAAAGCTTGCGGATCTCTGGTTTGGCGTAATTTTGCCAAACCTTGCAGGCCACAATTAAATATTACCGCCAGCATCCACAGCAGACAGACAAAACCAACATAACCAATTTCGACGATCGTTTCCAGAAAGATCGAGTAGGCACTCAACGCGCTAAAGCGCGGACTAGTTTGATAAACCGGATACATCTTCTTAAACACCCGATCTCCAGGCCCAATGCCCCACAGCGGTCGATCGTTAATCATTTTAGCAACCGCTTTCCAGACTTCGATCCGGACGTTATTACTACTATCTTTACTACCACTAAAAATACTCAATGTGCGATCGCGTAAGGTCGGAACGGCCAAAACTGCCACCCCTCCAACGACCAAAATCGCGCCTAAAGCCATCGGCAATGCCCAAGATTTCCAAAACTGGGACAATGTAGGCCGCAACCAATAATAAACCAAGGCAGCAGCGACGACTATTCCCATCAATGCACCCACCCACGCCCCGCGACAGTAGGTCACCATCAGACAGTAGGTATTCACCACTACCATCAAGCCCGCGAGGATTTTTGGCAATCTACCGCGCCAGATAAAACAAGCTGCCACACTAAATGCGATCGCTGGCAACAGATACGCAGCTAAGAGATTGGGATTGTTGAGATAACTATATACCCGTGTCGTCTTGGCTAGTGTAGACTCGGCATCTACCCACGTTGCCAACTGTTTGGCACCATACAGCGATTGATTGACACCATAGACGCTGACAACTAGCGAAACATGTAGATAGATTCCAATCAGCCAATCCCGAATCCGACTCGATCGACACAACCGCGCCAGCATCACGAATAATAGCAAGTAGAGCGTGACCAAATTTAGCCCTCTAAATGCCAGATCTTTGGCTGGCGATAATCCAGTGGAGATGGCGGAAACGCCCCAAAACGCTAGCAATGTGACATGAATGGGCGTAATCCCATTACCGCGATTGTCTGCCAAAGTCAGCAGTACCCAAAAAGCCGCTACCCCAGCGAGCAACAACCCAACTAGTTCTGTGGATAAGCCGAGGGCGGGTATAAATGGCGAGATGACAAACACCAGCGATGTCAAGATCGCTCCGATTTCGTCACCCCGTTGCAGCAGCCAACTCTGCTGTCGCCAAGCTTGTAAGGAGCCAACCCAGCGATGAACGTAGCTAGCTTCAAACCATCTGTTTGGGGAGATGTCTGATAATGTCAGGCGTTGCCAAAAAGAGTACATTAAATTAATTGATAATTGATACTTGATAAGTAGCTGGGCATAATTAAATCTAAAATACCACGTAGGGTGGGCAGTGCCCACCATCTAGATCTCAGGCATTTTCTATCTAATAAATATTTATCCCAATCTACTTATTTACCGCTTTCCAATATCTAGGTTTCAATTGAATGAGTTTTTAGCAAGCACGAGACTTAATTTAACATTCAACTTACCACTTGAGTAAGTTAAATTGCTCCATATCGACGGTATCGCGGTTGCGATAGATGGAGAGAACGATCGCCAAGCCTACTGCGGCTTCTGCTGCGGCGATCGCGATTACGAATATGGTAAATACTTGACCTTTAATTTCGGTGGAATCGATGTAGTTAGAAAAACTCATCAGATTTAGGTTAACAGCATTTAACATCAACTCGATCGACATCAACACGCGAACGGCATTCCGACTGGTCACCAATCCATAAATACCGATACAAAATAGCGCGGCGGCTAAAATCAAAAAATATTGTAATTGCAACATCTAGTTTTTCTTTATTCTTTAACTTATTAATCGCGATCGAGTTTTGGGTAAATTTTACTCGATCGCTCATAAACCTTGGGCAAATCTCTCAACACGCGAATTATTTACCAGCTAATTCGCGAGGGCGTTCTGGCAGAGTGAGGCTATCTTGAGTAGATGTGATGCCAGTAACCGTATCGGGTACAAAGTCGCGACGAGCGAGAATAATTGCACCGACCATCGACATTAATAACAACACCGAAGCTAATTCAAATGGCAGCAGAAAATCGGTGAAAAAGTGTTTGGCGATCGGTACAGTCGAGCTAGCCAATGGCATTACCGTCGAGATTTTCCAGGGAGTCACCAGCGAGACGCTACCTAAGAGTGCGAATAAGCCGCCGCAAACTACTACCGTCATCCCCTGTCTGATCCAACTATTTTTTAGCGGCTTAAAGTCTTCGCGTTTATTTACCAACATAATGGCAAATAAAATCAAGACGTTAACTGCTCCGACATAAACCAAGATTTGCGCCGCCGAGACAAAATCAGCATTGAGCAGAATATAAATTCCTGCCATACTGATAAACACTCCACCCAGTAAAAAAGCGGAATATACAATATTCGCAAACAGTACCACTCCTAAAGCTGCTCCCAACATTAGTAGTGAGAGAATTCCAAATGTCACTAACTGAACACCTTCAGCAATTTGCATTTTTGTTATTAATTAAATCTAGGTTTGAACGGTGTAATTGCTATGGCGATCGCCACAGCAAATCGGGTTTAATCGATCGTTAATAACTAACAACTAATAGAGATTTAACCCCACCTTTGGAGTAAATTTTTGTTACATTGGGGATTTAAAGCCCAATGTAACAACCCAATTATCAATTATCAATTATCAATTATCAATTAATTGCTCTTTGCTCGTTGAGAACCAGCAGGTAAATCGTGAGGCTCCATTACATCTTTTGGTAAGTAAGCCAACGTCCGTAAAGCAGTAACCATAGGATCGTCAGTAACTTTAGTCGGTAGGCGACCGAGGGCGACATTATCAAAATTAAGTTCGTGCCGCTCGAATGTGGCGAGTTCGTATTCTTCGGTCATCGACAGACAGTTAGTCGGACAGTATTCTACGCAATTGCCGCAAAAGATACACACCCCAAAATCGATACTATAGCTATTGAGTTTTTTCTTCTTAGTAGCTTTATCGTATTCATAATCGACGACAGGTAAATTGATCGGACATACCCGCACGCAGACTTCACAAGAAATGCATTTGTCGAATTCAAAGTGAATCCGTCCCCGAAATCGTTCGGAGGGAATTAGCTTTTCATAAGGATATTGAACCGTGATCGGACGACGCTGCATGTGATCGAATGTTACCGCCAGTCCTTGACCGATATATTTGGCAGCCTGAGCGGTTTCTTTGCCGTAGTCTACTACTTGTTTGAGGAATTTCAGCATGATTTTGGATTTGGGATTTTGGAATATACATTAAACTCTTCTCTAAAGCCTAAAGCCTCATCCCTAGCCACCAAAAGCCGTCGGAAAAGCTAATTTCAGAGCCGCAGTAATGAGCAAATTAGCTAGAGAGATGGGGAGGAGGAATTTCCAGCCGAGATTGAGGAGTTGATCGATACGGACGCGGGGGACAGTCCAGCGAGTGAGAATGGCGATGAAGACTAAGAAATAGGCTTTGAGGAGGGTCATCGAAATTCCGAGGGACGCATCCACAACCTGCACCCATGATGTACTAGGATCGACACCGAGTAGATTGCTCAACATATCGATCGGAATTGGACTCGACCATCCGCCAAGATATAAAATTGCCACCAACAGAGCCGATAGCACCAGGTTGACGTAAGAACCCACAAAGAACAGTGCGAACTTCATACCTGAGTATTCTGTCTGATAGCCAGCTACCAACTCTTCCTCAGCCTCTGGAAGGTCGAAGGGCAGACGTTCGCATTCGGCTAGCGCAGCAATCCAAAAGATAACGAAGCCAACTGGTTGTCGCCAAATATTCCATGACAAGATGCCATAGTCAGCTTGTTGGTTGACAATATCGATCGTATTTAAGCTATTCGACATCATCACGATCGCCAGTACCGATAAAGCTAGCGGAATTTCGTAACTGATCGACTGAGCCGCAGCCCGCAAGCCACCCAGCAATGAGTACTTATTGTTCGACGAATATCCTGCCATCAGCAAGCCAATCGGGACGATACTCGACAGCGCAATCCACAAAAAGACCCCAGTATTGATATTTGTAATTACCAAATTTTGGCCGAAGGGGACGATCAGGTAAGACAAGAATACTGGCATTACCACCAATACTGGCCCCATTGTGAAGAGAATCGGGTCGGATTTGGCTGGTTGAATATCTTCTTTAAAGACGAGTTTGAGACCGTCGGCAACAGGCTGTAATACGCCCAGTGGGCCAGCATATTCAGGGCCGATCCGCTGTTGGGCTGCGGCGGAGATTTTGCGTTCCAACCAGACATTGACGAGTACGCCGACAGTCGCACCAATAATCATCAGCAACATTGGAAACGGCATCCAGAAAACCTTAGCCAGTTCGGCTGAGATCCCAAAGTCACTGAGGGATTGGATAAAAGTACCTTGAAGGTCAATACCTGAATTCATATATTGGTTCTTATTTTAAGTGAGCTATTTGTGCGAGTCGATCGCCACGATCGGAAGGTGGGAATTAATGCCGAAGATCGATTCAGTCCTCATCTCGATCGGTAACAACCCATTTCACTCGGTTATTAGTGACGATAAAAATCCATCCTCCCAGCTTAGTTAGGGTGTCGATCGACGATCTAAGGTCGGGGATCGCGGATCCGAACTATGTATTTATTAATATAATTTGCCCCTACTAGTATATCGCGGCAAGAGTATTTAGCGATCGATCCTCACTATCCTCGATCGACCGCCATCTCTATGGTTACCATCGTTTTTACTCACCGATCTTACCCGCGACGGCGATAAAGGCTGCACACGATTCGGCCATCTTGGCGCGATCGAAATGAGGTAGTATTTCCCTCTAAGTCGGTAATTAATCCCTCCCGACAGTCATACGATGCCCTCGGTAGTTCGCTACCGTCGATGCTCACCATGGCCTGATATTGCCAATAATTTTTCGCGCTGCGCTTAATGCTGACGATACAAATCCGATGCCCCTCAACCTCACGACAAAATTCCGCGCGTGCCGGAGCTACGCTCGTCAACCAGATTAATAACCCGATCGAAATTAACTTGAGTACAGATGTAAGCAATACGGGGAG
>NZ_PVWO01000039.1 GCF_003003845.1 Chamaesiphon polymorphus CCALA 037
GGGTGGATGGGTGGGAATATCTCAATCCGCAATCCAAAATCCAAAATCCAAAATTCAAAATCCCTTACCCCCTACTCCCTAACTCCGACAACGGCAGAAAAATGGTCAAGACTTCGCCTTGTTGAACATGTTGGCGCACGATTAGTTTACCACCGAGGAGTTGAAATAGATTCTTGGTGACATTCATATTTAGGCTGAGATTGCCTGTTTCGGGTTGAAACGTTAGCAATCTGCCGATCGAGTGGCGTCGATCGGTTTTGGTAGCTGTGGGGGTGTCGTCGGCTTCGGAGCGGGATTGGAGTTGGAGTTTGAGCTTGTCGCCGACAGGAGTGACTTCAACTTGAATGCGACTACCGGAGGGAAGATTGCGGGTGAAATTTTCGACTAAGCCAGTGAGGACTCGATCGAGAATCGTGGGGTTGCTGACGACGGTGGGGAGTTTGTGTGGGATATCTACAGCGAGATTTAGGTTGCGACGTTCGGCTTGTTGTTGCCAATGGGGCAAATTTTGTTCGAGTAGTTCGCCGATCGACATTGTAGTTAGATCGATCGCGCGAGATGGCTCGGTGGTGGCGAGTTCTACCGCACTAAAAATTAGCTCCATCCGATCGATCTGTTCGGTACATTCTCGATCGATCGCGCTGAGGCGTTTGAGCACGCGCGGGGATAAATCCGGTTGACGCAATAGCAATCGCGTCATGGTACGGATGGTAGTTAGCGGGGTACGAATTTCGTGAGTTAGAGCTTGGATCAGCTCGACATCAGCGGCGACTTTGGTCGGCACTTCTACTGTCGGCTGAGTGGGGGCTAGGGGGGCGACAGGCTGGTGTTCGAGCAGAGATTGACTGAATGCTACCACCCACCGATAATCAGGCTCGATCGGGCTAAATTGCGCCGCTAATTCATCTAAATACGAGAGATGCTGGGGTGCTGTGAGCATGATTCTCCCCCGTAGCGATTTCCATGCCAAATCTAGATCGTCAGGATCGAAGGAAAATTGACAGCGCGGATTGCCATCTTCTTCGCCTAAGACTACGACTAAACTAAATTGCTCGGTGAGCACCAGACAAAACCGTTCGTCAGCAAGGGGATCGGTAGGTAAGATTTCGATCGGAAAATGGTGGGAACGCTCGAGATGGCGATCGTTTGCTTTCGACTTACATGGTAGTAACTGGCGGCTAGAATGGGGTGTGGTAAAGGTAATCGTTTGTAACTGCGACACGAGCGTCGGATGGCTGAATAATGGCAATGGCGCAGCAATTAATAAGCCTTCAATTACCGTCTCTTCAGTCAGATCCTCTCCACCAATCGGGGTGGGTAAAGATTTGAGCAACAACGTTTCTACCGACGCGATCGCGCTGTGCCACTGGCTGTTTGCTCTAAGTTCTAATTCCTGCCGATCTGAGGCTGGCTGGGGATCGGGAGGGCTAAATTCAGGTACCAGCAGATCGATTCCCGTCGGTTCTGCTTTGGCTAATACTTCACTCAATGTTGGGAGCAACCACTTTCTGACCACGATATACCCGACCGCTAGACTGACACTCCAAAGGTTAACGGATCTAACATACCCGATCGTAGGTGTAAAACCGAACTTCAGTTAGGCTAATATCCGTCAGCGCGCGAGCGATGTGAAATTAATAACCATTTGCTGCTAAAAAATCAGGTGTAATAATTTCGCGATCCCTGAAACCAGAATGGCTCGACATCGTTAACTTTTCGACATATTTACCTAAAATATCTGCCTCTAAATTTACCCACTCATTGAGTTGGAGTTGTGACAAATTTGTATGTGTGTATGTATGTGGAATTACGGCAACTGTAAACCAATTTCCACCTCGATCGCACTCGGCAATTGTCAGACTCACGCCATTGACAGCAATGCTTCCTTTAGATACCAGATAGCGACTCAGATAATCCGACCATTGTGCCGTCAAAGACTCAGGTGCAGCAAATCGCATTTCCCAGGAAGTTGCGGTGCTCTTACTAGACACTAACCGACCGATTCCGTCAATATGTCCGGTAACAAAATGACCGCCAATTTTGCCACCAACTCGCAGTGATGTTTCTAAATTTGCATAGCTAGATGTGCGATCTTTTTGACCGATCGTTGTACGATCTATAGTCTCTGGAGAAACAGTTACTATAAATCCTTGTGGTAAAATTTCTTCGACTGTCAAACATGCGCCATCTACAGCTACACTATCACCAATAGTTAGATCGGTTAGAATAAGTGCGGCATCTTTAGACCTGCACAAAACCTCCAGCCGATCGTCAGTCAAAAGGCGTAAATTTCCCAGCGATTGGACTAGTCCTGTAAACATCTATTTTCAGTCAAAGTACTATTCGCGATTCAACGTTTGGTAAGTCATCCTGGATACATGTCGGCACTAAGTGCCAATATTCAAGCCCGTTAGACTAATTACGTCACCTTCTATTTTAAACTTTAATGTTCTTTAATATACCTGCATCTCAAAAATAACCAGCAGCAACTACCCCGATCTCGATCTCTAAACCGGGTATTACCTTATACCTAGTTCGGTGGAATTCTCCACTGAAACGATCGAATGAAATGTAGCCTTCCTAACTAAGCTGCCATATCTTATAATTTTCAACTTTAACGCTCGTCACCATCCAGATTCGGTATATAGACTAACGGAACCGATCGCGGTCGCTCTGAAAGTTGCTGGTACTGCCTCGAATGCCCAGTCTGCTAATTTTCGCCTTTTAAAGTTCTCACCCACCTGTATCTGTCAAATAATAACTAAAGGAACCCACCATGATTGAAATGAAAGTTGCTGGTATCGCTCTGGACGCCGTTTCCCGCAGTCCGATCATTTTACTCAAAGATGCTTCAGACCGTCGTGCATTACCGATATATATCAGTCAAGAGCAGGCTAAGGCGATCGTCAATGCGTTGGAAAAACAAACACCACCTAGACCATTTACGCACGATCTGATGGTCAATATTTTTGACAGTTGTGATATCAAGGTAGAGCGGATCGCCATCAATTCTTTACAGGACAACACTTTCTACGCCTCGATCGCGATTAATAGTAACGGTCAAATTCGCGAAATTGACGCTCGTCCTAGCGATGCGATCGCGATCGCCATCCGCACAAAAGCACCAATTTGGGTAATTGAAGAAGTTATCGCTGATGCTTCGATTCCAGTAGATCGCGATGCTGACGAGCAAGAACGTCAAGCTTTTCGCAGCTTTGTCTCCAATCTTCGCCCAGACGATCTGATTCGCAAAGGTGGCTATGCTTCTTAGGAGTTAGGGGTTAGGCTTTAGGCTTTAGATCTGTAGGTTGGGTAGCGGATGCGCGCTCTGGAGGTTTCCTCCGCATGTGTTTGGGTCAAGACAGAGCAAAGCGAAACCCAACAGCCTCGGCCAAAGTTTCTTCTAGGCACAAGGTTGGGTAGAGAAACGCCAAACCCAACATTAATCATCGAAGCGGAGCAGAAGGAGTGCGAAAGGTTGAATTTAACGCACTCCGAACTGGGCTGTAATCTAAACTAATGTGGGTACTTGGAGACTCAGATGAGGATAGAGCGGGAAGCTTTCGCACAGAGTAGCGATCCGACGAATGCAGTCGTTGGCTACTTTGTCGTCTTCAGGATTTAATAGTCGATCGGCGATAATATTGGCAATTTCGACAAACTCGGTCGTACCCATGCCGCGCGTAGTCATCGCAGGAGAACCCAGACGCAAGCCGCTAGTGACAAATGGCGATTCCGGATCGAAAGGTACGGTATTTTTGTTGGCAGTAATGTTGACATCGCTGACTAATAAATCTGCCTGTTTGCCAGTCATCCCGATCGATCGAAGATCGACTAGCATCAGATGGTTGTCAGTCCCACCAGAAACGATTTTAAAGCCCCGTTCTTGCAGTTGACTAGATAATGCTTGTGCGTTGGCAATAACGTTGCCGCAATAGGTCTTAAAGGCGGGCTGGAGAGCTTCGCCGAAGGCGACAGCCTTACCTGCAATTACGTGTTCGAGCGGGCCGCCTTGACTGCCTGGGAATACAGATTTATCGAGTTTTTTACCCAGCTCGGCATCGCGAGTCATAATCAATCCACCACGAGGCCCTCTGAGGGTTTTATGGGTAGTCGTAGTGACGACATCGCAATAGGGTAGGGGGTTGGGATGGTAGCCTGTCGCAACCAATCCAGCAATATGCGCGATATCTGCCATCAGGTACGCGCCTACTTCGTCGGCAATCTCGCGGAATTTAGCAAAGTCAATAATCCGAGGATAGGCAGAATAACCACAGATCAACAATTTGGGGCGGTATTGTTTCGCTTGCGCCAGGATCGTGTCGTAATCTAGTTGTTCTGTTTCGGGACTGACACCATAGTGCTGGACTTCAAACCACTTACCCGAAAAATTTACAGGCGAACCGTGGGTGAGATGTCCGCCGTGGGATAAATCCATCCCCATGATTTTGTCCCCAGGATTGAGGAGCGTCAGGAATACGGCAAAATTTGCTTGCGCGCCAGAGTGAGGCTGAACATTTGCCGCCGCCGCACCGAATAACTGCTTGATGCGATCGATCGCAATTTGCTCGATCTCATCGACAAATTCACAGCCACCATAGTAACGCTTGCTCGGCAAGCCTTCAGCATATTTATTCGTCAGTACCGAACCTTGTGCCGCCAGTACCGCAGGGGAAGTAAAATTTTCACTGGCAATCAATTCGAGATGGCTCCGTTGACGACCTAACTCGGAACCAATTAAGCTCGCGATCGCTGGATCTGTCTCTAGTAAAAATTCTAAGTTAGTTTTTGCCATGATCTAGTCTGTGAAGAAATAGGTTGGGAATGCTGAATCGATTTTAGGTTCTGTGTGGATATCTATCATAACCAATGGAGCCTACTTCTCCCAATGGGGTAGATGGGTAGATGGGTGGATGAGTGGATGGGTAATGGGTAATGGGTAGTGGGTGAATAAAATTGGAACGCGGTTCCAAAACATAGAATCCTCTACCCTCTACCTAAAGCCTAAAGCCTAGATTGTTTCGATCGATACGGTAATTCCGATTGCTAGTGGTGACAATTGAAGTAGGCTTGATAAAATTGAATGTATCAACTATTATCTTTAGCCAATCCAATTAGCGATCTCGCCCCCGCGCTGTCGAATGGCAACTGTTCCAAGGTAAAGTTGCTGCAAATTTAATTTTCAATCTCGTATTGAAGCCTTCGTGGGAGCGTAGCTCGCTCTCGACGAACGAGCCAAGAGGATGCACTTTTACCAGTGCAAGCCGCAATTTTCAATTCAATTGTCCGTACCCAATCCAAAATTGAGGGTGGTGTATGTTAGTAGTCATCTTAAACGATCGAATAGTTTCTCCAGAGCAAGTCTGCCAAGCTTGTCTGCTGGCCGATCGCGATGGCCAACCACGCTGGCGACAAGGTAAACTATACTGCGGTCGAGTCATCCGCGATCTCAGTTGTTGTAGCGAACCACAAGCTAATGCTTATGAGTGTCAGATGGGGTTTAAGTTGGTGGATCTGGAGTAGAGTGGGGAGTTAGGAGTTGGGAGTTGGGAGTGAAAGACTAGATTTGGAAGTGAAACAAGGTGATTGGCTTTATTAGATTTAGTTGTCATATGAGGCAATAACAACTCAAACGTGGACGACGCTAAAAGTTTTAGCGTCTAAATTCTAACTCCCAACTCCCAACTCCTACCTCCCAACTAATTAAACTGTTGACTCAACGCCACCGGATTATGAACGGTAATCTTTTTCTTTTGGATAGAGATGACTTGATTGTCCTCGTTGCGTAAGTCGCCGAGGAGACGGGTGACGGTGACGCGAGTAGAGCCGATAGCTTCGGCGATCGCTTGGTGAGATAATTTGAGATCGATCGTGATCCCATTCCCATTGGGGACGCCAAAATCCCTACACAAAATTAGTAAGAAACTAGCCAGTCGCGATCCCATGTCTCTATGTGCTAGAGTTTCGATCATCATTTCGGTTTGGAGAATGCGGGAAGATAAACCCTTGAGGACGATCGAAGATAGTTCGGGATTTTCCTTCAGAGCTTTCTCAAAATGCTCGATCGATAGGGATAATAACTCTACTGGGGTAAAAGCCACCGCATGATAAAATCTATCTGACTTGTTGCCCGTAATCAAAGATAGGACTCCAAAGACGCTATTTTCGCGCAGTAGAGCTACGGTAATCTCTTCTCCAGCTTCGTAGACGCGAGACAGTTTTACGGCACCTTTAGTGAGAAAATAGACGCGTTCGGCAGGATCGCCAGGGAAAAAAATAGTTTTATTGCGATCGAATGTTTCTAATACAGGTGGGAAAGCTCCTCCAGCCAATTGCTGAAAGATACTAGCTAGTGGTTTATCTTGCATCACGATCGTCATTTTATCAGCACTCACTTGGAATATTAGGACTTCCGATTCAAACTTGAGAAGGGGGCGCGAACCTTGATGACTGGAGATTTAGAATCTTCGAGCTGGTAGCATTCAAACTAATGGTTATCTTGACTTGAGCTTTAGGCTACCGTAGTTGTGTAACGACGATCTGGGATCTCAACATCGGCGATCGCTCTACGATAGGTTATCGATCGATTGTTGGTTTCTACGTTTCTACATCCAACTCTTTTAGCCCCCAGTTAAAGGTATTACACAATACTTAATCTGACTTGACCGGAGTTTTTTGTATCATAGACTACTTAGCCTCAGAAGCGATCGTCGATTGGGGCGTTAGCAACATCGCTCAAACAATTATATATCAACGATTGCAAGCAATTAGTATCTACTGAGTCAACCGGGCGGAGTCGATGCAAAAAACATGGCTAACTGGTAAGTGCTAACGGCTAACTGATATCATGAGCCGTGCGAGTTAAGATGGAATAAAATTATCGTGCTAAATTTAAGCGGCAAAAACGCCTTAGTAACTGGGATTGCCAATAATCGATCGATCGCTTGGGGCATCGCGCAACAACTCCATGCGGCTGGAGCGAATATCGGCATTACCTATCTACCCGACGAAAAAGGCAAGATGGAGCGCAAAGTAGAAGAATTAGTCGCTCCCCTAAACCCAAGTATTTATCTCCCGCTCAATGTCCAAGATGACGCTCAAATCGATCGCACGTTCGCGGAAGTGGGCGAAAAATGGGGACGCATAGATATTCTGATTCACTGTCTGGCGTTTGCAAATAAAGAGGATCTATCAGGAGATTTTAGCAAAACTTCCCGTGCGGGTTTCGCTCAGGCACTAGATATCAGTACTTACTCTCTCAATCGCCTAGCAGGTGCGGCAAAACCATTGATGACAGAGGGTGGCAGTATTATCACTCTCACATATCTCGGTGGGGTTAAGGTAATCCCAAATTATAACGTAATGGGCATTGCCAAAGCTGGTTTGGAAATGAGCGTGCGCTATCTTGCTGCCGAATTTGGCTCCCAAAATGTTCGCGTGAATGGTATTTCCGCAGGGCCGATTCGGACATTGGCGTCTTCGGCTGTCGGTGGTATTTTGGATATGATTCACCACGTTGAAGAGGTGGCTCCATTACATCGGACTGTTACCCAAACCGAAGTTGGCAATACCGCAGCTTTCTTAGCAAGCGATCTTTCCAGTGGCATTACCGGGCAAATTATCTATGTAGATGCGGGTTACGAGACTGTTGGGATGTAGGCTTTAGGCTTTAGGCTTTAGGCTTTAGGTTTTAGGCTTTAGGCTTTAGGTAGAGGGTAGTGGATAGTGGATAGTGGATAGTGGATAGTAGACGCAAGCGTCCTTTTGCTCCATACTACTCATCCTACGGTGGTACAGTCCACCCATCCACTCATCTACCCATCCACTCATCCACCCATCCACTCATCCACCCCTACTGTGCTTTCAATTTACTAACTTTCAACTTAAATGCGCCGCTGCTAGTTTCGCCGAATCCTTGAACGCGGATGACATAATTGCCAGTATCTTTGATTCTAGTAAATAGCAGCGAATTACTACTACCATCTGGGCCATCATCGTTTTTACCAACCGTTTTTCCTTCCGAATTTAGTAGCGTTACGACAGCATCAAAAGTTTCCGACGTCAGATCGATGGCGATCTGATCTCCTGCTTTTAATTGAATTGAATAATCTCTAGCAAAGCCACCATCTCCGGTCGGAATATCGCGATCGGAAAGTGTATCGTTGACTTCGCCGCCAACAGGTAATGAAATTGGTGCGTAGACAAATCTAGTGTTTTTGGGTGTAGGTGTTTCAACGATCGTCGTGCGAGGAACTGCGTTGACATTCATACAAACAACACCTGGAGCTAAAATTGCACTTAAGAGCGGCAAATAATAGCAATTCTTAGTTAGGCTTGACATGATTAAATAGTGTGCGGGCGATCGAGATAGTTGTGCCGAGCGATGCTATTAAATAATTAGTGCGGGTTAGATTTTGGCGTTCGATCGATAAAATTATGAATTAATAAGCAAGCAATGCCGATATTAATCGAGATATCTGCCCAATTAAAGATCGCAAAATTAATTATTCTCAGATCGATAAAGTCTACCACCGACCCCCCAAAAAATAATCGATCGATCCCATTGCCGACGGCTCCTGCCAGAATGAGTCCGTAACCTAGCTGCTCCCAAATGGTATGAAAAGTTTTAAAGATACCGAGCGAGACTAAAAAGATACTTACCAATAATGATAGCCATCCCAACCATGGTTGTCCCTCAAGCATACTAAATGCCGCCCCATGGTTGCGAATGTAGGTAAAATGCAAAATATTGGGAATCAGTGGAATTGATGTGCGTTCGACCTGGAGAGTATTGACAATCTCTCTTTTGCTAATAATATCGATGCCAATATTCACGATCGCCGCCAGCCAAAAATAAGAATTTCTAAATTTCATGTCATAAATATCAATAAAACATCAGTCGCCGTAGCACGAAAGCGATTAATGTTGCCGTACAACCGAGTACTATTTGACTGAGCAAAGGGTAGAGAGAGTAAGTAGCCATCAAATTCAATAATTGAAATCCACCTAATTCTTGCCAATTAATTAGCTGAAATATTATTAAATAAAGAATGCCGATTGCATGAATCGTTACTAATCCACACAAACAACTCAAGCCTAGATATTCTAATTGAGGAGCGCGTCGAAATGCAAGTTGCCCGCAGACCCAAGCACCAGGAATAAATGCAAGTAAATAACCGAAAGCAGGTTTTTGGAGATATTCAATACCACCACCATCATTAAAGATTTTGAGCCAGAGCAATCCCAGTAATAAGTAGGTAACTTGAGTCAGTACCCCAGCCGTTTTACCGCCCAAACAACTTACTAATAATACCGCTCCAACTTGACACTTAAATCCTAATGGATAAGCACTAATCCCCGCACTAATCCATTGCCAGGGGGCACTAGTAACATAAGCAGGTAGAAAGTTTGCACCGATTGTCAGAAATAAACCAACAATCGTCCACATCAAAATATAAGGACGAGAAACTGTAGTCATGTCAGCTCGGGAGAAATAGGGGCCAGTAATTTGTGACGAGATTTTTATGCCAAGTTAGGATCCATTGACGTAGCCTCTGGAGAAAGAGAATCGACAAGGATTAACCTAGTCGATTCTCTTTTAGAGAGGCTACGCCAACGATCGCAAATAGTCAAGCACCAAATATCGATAGTCTATTGTCCTCTCCATCCTATCTCCCCATTGCGCTCGGATTCGCGTTAGGATGGACAGTAATTTTGGAGTTTTAAATTTCTACGTTATTAATTATGTTTAAGCGTCTGTGGTCGCAGTTATTTGCGTTAGTGCTAGTTGTTGTAGTTGGATTGGCTGGCTGTTCGGCTAGCCCTGGCGGACTGGTTGGCAATTATCGTCAGGACACAATGACCGTCCTAACTAGTCTCAAAGCTGTACTAGAGATGCCCGATGATTCCCCAGACAGAGCAGCAGCACAGTCGCTAGCACGGCTGAATATCAATGATTTTGCCGCTCGCTACCGCCAAGATCCCGCTTTAACCAAGCTGAGTTCGTTTACGAATATGCGCACGGCACTCAACTCTTTGGCGGCTCACTACGCTGCTTATCCCAATCGTCCGCTCCCAGAAAAGCTCAAAACTAATTTAGAGCAGAAATTCAAGCAAATTGAATTAGCATTGCAACGCAACGCGTAAGGATCGATCGCAATTGGGTACCAAAGACTCGGTACGAATGATTTAAGTTAGCGAAAAATAGTCGATCTAGTCTGTAGACTCGGAACTTTATGCCGAGATCGGCTGTCCGAACTAAAGGATGTTGAGGGGAAGTTAATCTGTAGATTGGCTTCTCCTTTAACTGTTATGATGCTAACTTTAAATTTTACCTGAGATCGCGATCGATACTATGGATTGTACGCTACACAAACAGCTTCCAGTCTCACTATTGGGATGGTATCGTCACAAGTGGCGTCAAAAATTCTTACTCGGAGTCCTAGCAACAACTAGTTCGCTCGGGCAAGGCTACTATGCTGAATCTACTCTTGCCCAGACGGCACTCAGCCGCGTAGATTATTGCCAAATTCCGCTAGCCGAAGCTAGTGCCAAGAATACTTTGCGGTTAGCCGCTCAAAATGGCGATCGCAATAGTCAGACCAAATACAATGAAATCGTCAAGAAGCACGTCAACTATGTCGCTCAGTGTCGGCAAAAAAGTTGGCTCAAGAATCAGGCAATCTGGATCCGACTCTATCCTTGCGATACTCGTCCGGGAGCCTTAGAAGAAATCTTCGATCGGATGGTCAATCGCGGCTATAACCAAGTATATGTCGCTACCTTCTATGGTAAAGCTCTCTTACCCCGCGCGACCAATCGCACGGCTTGGAACTCCGTACTGACATCGCGTGGCACCGATAAAACCGATTTACTCGCCGATGCCATCCAAAAGGGGCGCGAACGCGGCTTAAAAGTCTATGCCTGGATGTATAGCCTTAACTTCGGCCCAGAGTATGCAGTAACTCCAGAAGGACAGTCTGCGCTAGCTCTCAATGGGCGGGGCGAAACCACATTATTTGCAGGCGAAGAAGGTTTTCAAAAAGCGCAAGACGGTAGCACCAATTCTGTCTTATTTGTCGATCCGCACAGCAATAAAGCCAAAACTGATTACGAACGGTTGGTTAAAGAAGTCATTGCCCGTCGTCCCGATGGGATCTTATTCGATTATATCCGCTTCCCACGCGGACAGGGCGCGCAATCGATCGCCGGACAAGTCCGCGACTTGTGGATTTATGGGGAGGAGTCGCGACAAGCTCTGATGGCTCTGGCTAAAAATAATAAAGGCACCTACTTAATCGATCGCTATTTGACCAATGGTACCATCACGATTAACGACCTCAAGGAAGCCGACAAACTCCATCCGTTAGAGGTCGAACCCATGTGGCAGGGTCGCACGCCCCTAGACAACGAAGCAAACATGGCTTATGAGGATAAATTTGCTTGGATTGAATGGGATTTGTGGCAACTGACTGTCGCTCATGCCAGCCAAGGGGTAGTTAATTTTCTCCAACGAGCGGCAGCACCAGCAGAGCAACAACGGATTAAATCTGGTTCGGTATTTTTCCCTGAAGCCAATCAACCAGTTGGTCGGCGCGGCTACGATTCGCGGTTGCAACCATGGGATCGATTTACCGCCACTAGTGAATGGCACCCGATGGCTTATGCAACCTGCAATCGCAGCGATTGTATTACCAACCAAGTGCGTCGAGTTTTGAGCTTTGCACCAGCGACGACAAACGTGATTCCCGCCCTTGCGGGTAACTGGAGCAAACCCACAGATGGGCGACCATCCTTGGAAGAACAAATGGACAGCATTCACCGTAGTTTGCCGCAAATCAATTCCATCAGTCACTTTGCTTTTTCTTGGCAAGAACCCGAGTATGACTATTATCGAAGTTCCTGTCAGTTAAAGTAAAAAGTATCGACGGATACCGATTGCAAATACACTCGGTATCTGTTTAATTTTACCTCGCCGACACTGACAATCGCGCGATGTTATGAATACAGTACCAACGTCGTATTCATGTATTAAGTGTTTGCACTGATTTTATTTTAAAGAAAAAAATATATCTTGGGTATGTCGATCCATAATTTACTTAAAGTGTAATTAGTTGGCGATCGAACTCGACAGGAAATACCCCAACACGGTCAAATCGAGTGATTACTAACGATCGTGAAATCGACGATCGGCTTAGTTTCGATCGATATTATCTCAAGTATGCTAGTTGGCTGTTGCATTAAAAATTCATAGTAAGTTTTGTAAGATTAGTAATTAAAACATGTCAGAACATACAAACACTTTAATTGCCATTAGAGATACTAGCGATATCTTGCTATCAGCTAAAGCGAAATATAAAAGCTGCGACTACTCTGGGGCCATCGTCGAGTACACGCTAGCAATTGAATTTCACCCACATATGGCTCTGGCATTCTGTTGTCGAGGAGATGCTTATTACAAATTGGGCGACGCTCAAAAAGCGATGAGCGATTACAATCGGGCGGTCGAACTCGATCCCGATCTAGTAATTGTTTATTATCGACGCGGTAATTTATATTATTCTACCAAAGATTATGCTTTGGCGATCGCCGATTACAGTCATGCGATCGAACTCAAACCAGATTTTGCACTTGCTTATTCTAGTCGCGGTTGTGCTTATAAAGAATTATACGGCGAACAAGAAGCCTCGATCGATTGGCGATCTGCTGCTAAATTATTTAAAGAGCAAGGTAATGTAGAAAAATACAACTATATGATAGAGCTAACCGCGCTCAGTAATAGTATCGATACTTTGACTTCGGGAATGTTACCTTAGATAATTGATAATTGATAATTGATAATTGATAATTGATGGTCGTCATTTAGATTTAGATGTTACCTTAAAGGTACGTTCTATAAACGAAGTTCTACCCTCTGTCTTAGTTACTACCATTGCCTGCGATGGCGATGACGGCGACACCACAGACATTAATTTGGTGCGATCGTAATACTGTTGCAGCCGATCGCACGGTCGAACCTGTGGTGTAAATATCATCGATCAATAACACTGTCGTACCGGATTTAAGTGTAGAATTTTTCAGTGCAAATGCATCTGTAACATTTTTCTGACGATCGGATTTAGATAAGCCAAATTGAGGAATAGTCGATCGAGTTCGATGCAAACTGACATCTAATTTAGCATCCGTTAATTGACAGAATTTGCGAGCGATCGATTCTGCTTGATTGAAACCTCTGGTGGCGAGTTTTTCGGAATGGAGCGGGATGGGAATAACGACTAAGTTCGTCGGTAGATTTGGCGGTGTAAATTGTTGCCAACTCCGAGCGATTAATTCTCCATAGAGATCGCCGATCGATCGATGACCATCGTATTTGAATTTACCGATCGATCTTTTAATTGCCCCTTGATATTTTCCCCAGGCAAATAGCGGTATATCGCCTTGCCAATACCGATCTGGTCGCTCCAAGCGTTCGTCATAAATTTGACGCTGACAGTACTCACAGCAAACTGCTAAAGCCGCTCGATCGCAGAGGGGACAATTTGGCCGCAGAAACAGATTTAAGGCACGCTCTTTGAGATTAGAGGCGACGCCAAGGAGCCAGGGATCGGACATGGGACAGGTTGGAGAATTGAGAATTGATAACTATACCAATTCTACAAGGTGACTATTAAGGATTGTAGTTCGCGATCGGACTTACGATTGACGTTCGACTAATAAATTGTCGATGCATCTGCTCAATTCGCGAGCCAAGAAACTGGCTTTAGCTTCGCTAAAGATCGAAGCATGGTCGCCAGGTATTTCGATTGTTTCTACTCCAGCACCTGCTAATTTGTCCCAGCCTTGAGCTAGCTGGATTGTATTTACGGCGTAGCCTGCTTGAAATAAGGTAATTTTGCCGGGATAGACATCGGGATGATATTGCGCCAAGACTCGATCGTCTGCGATCGATCGATCTTGTTGTTGCTGTGGTATGGATACCGATGGCGTTGGATGCACCAACAAGTTTGGCAACAGATCGCGGGACATTCGGCGATATAAAGTTAGCTGATTGAGGAGCTTCTGATACAAAAACTGCCAGCCATACTTACGAGCAAGTTTCCATACGCCGATCGATTGTTCTACGGCGGAGACTTTTTCGCTGACACCAGGAGCTAACGTATCAAATATGGCCAACAGGGCAACTTCTTCGCCTTGTTTGCGAAGCAGTTGAGCCATTTCAAAGGCAATATAACCACCGAACGAAAAACCGCCTAGATAATATGGGCCTTGGGGTTGTACAGATCGAACTTCCCAGAGATAATAAGCAGCAATATCCTCGATTTTGGCAAAAGACAGGAGTTGATTGTGACGATCGTAAGGTTGGATGCTGTAGAACGGTTGCTCTAGCCCTAAATGTTCGACTAATGGTTGATAAAATAACAAGCCAGGATCGAGCGAATGAACGCAGAAAAAGGGCGGTTTCGAGCCGTGGGGTTGAATCGGGAGCAAGCTTGAGGAGATATTTTCTTGGGATAGTTTGGTTAACCGCTCGGATAGCTGCGCCAGTGTCGGCGATCTAACTAGCACGGACAATGGTAACTGCACTTTCAACCGTTGCTCGATCTTGGTAAATAATTGAATCGCCAGGAGCGAATGTCCTCCCAATTCAAAGAAGTTATCGTCAGGATCGATCTGTTCTAGCCCCAAAATTTCCTGCCAGATTTCGAGCAAAATTCGTTCGGTGAGGTTGGGGTTAACTGTCAGCGCAGATGGAGTGCTGACACGATCTGGAGTCATGGATAGCAACGCTCGCCGATCGACTTTACCATTGGGCGTCAGCGGCAATGCTGGGATCGTTACGATCCGAGTCGGTACCATGTATTCGGGTAATAACCGCGCTACATAAGCGCGGATATTTTTGGCGGTGAGTGGATCGCGCTCGGAATCGATACTAATCTGGCCGTTCGGAAATAAGCGATCGTAAAAAGGACTGCGAACTTTTGGCTGCTGGTGATGGAGCGAATCGCAGCAGAAGGGAATGATTTGCCCATTTTTAGCGATCAATTTGCCCTCAATCTGGTAGTCAGGATTAATCTGGTTGTCGCTCGATCGACTCCTACACGTCGCTTCGATCCGATCGCCAGGAATGACATCGAGACCTGGATCGAAGATCGGAAAATAAACTGGCAGCCAGGAAGTATACACTCGATCCAAATTATCGATAATCAGATCGGGGGCGGTATATAAATTCAGCCATAACAATAAGCCATCCCAGCGAGCCGATTTGGTAATGGTTAAGCTAATATTTTGACTGGTCTCGATCGCGGTCTCTGTGTCAAAAACTAAGTCTTCAAAAATATCGCTATTAGAAATCAGATTGCTTGGTGGTAGGTTTTTGATACATAGCCGCAGGTCGAAAGGTTGACCGACAAGATCGAAAATTTGCTGCGTATAATGTCCGGTTAGTTGCCCAAAACTGGGGCGTTCGCGGAGTCGATCGGGTAAGGTAATAGCGGCAATTTTGGTCGTGCAACGGTGGGGAATAGTCCGAGCGTTGGCTTTAAGAAACCGTCGCGCATCATTTAAGATCGGAGCTACACCTTCGGAACTACCAATGTTACCGATAATCTCCGACACGCAGACATCGACTAATTCGGGCAGTCGGACAGCGGTAGAATAACCGTGGATCGGGATAATTTTATCCTCTAAGCCGAGCTGACCGATCGTCTGCTGGGCTTGCTGAAAGGCTGTTTCGCCAGCCTCGATCGCATAGACTTTGGTCGCACCTGCGGCGATGCAAAAGCGGGCGAGGATCGCATCTTTGCCCGTACCGATCTCTACTACTATTTTATCCTTTACCACCCGCTCGAGCGCTTGGGAATAAGCTTGGTTGCGGGGTGCGTCGGTAGTCATCGATTCGTACAATAATTCGTCGTAGACTGGGTATTCGCCGACTGAAGGCCACCATTCTGGTTGTTGTTGATGTTTGGGTACTAGATAGGCTGCTAGACCCGTCTGGCTCGATCCTACGGGTCGATTGAGCACGATCGCTTCGCGGACGTCGGGGTGAGCGTTGAGGACGGTTTCGATCTCGCCGAGTTCGACGCGAAAGCCCCGGATTTTGACCTGTTCGTCCAGACGACCGAGAAATTGCAAGTTGCCATCTGGCAAGTATTTCACCAGATCGCCAGTCCGATACAATCGCGTAGATAGTGGATCGAACGGATTGGGAATAAACTTTTGGGCTGTCAATTCTGGCTCATTGAGATAGCCGCGTGCTAGTCCCGCACCGCACAGGTACAGCTCTCCAGGCGTCCCGATCGGGCATAATGCCAGATCGGGATCGAGTACATACGCCTTCATGTTGGCGATCGGTTTGCCGATCGGTGCTTCTGTCAGCAGTCGATCTGGATCCAACTTCGATAAATCGCACATCAGCGCGCTAATCGTCGCTTCGGTAGGGCCGTAAGCATTAATCAATCGGACTCGCGAGCCGACCGATTTTTGCCATTCCTGAAATCTGGCTGGCACTACTTTTTCGCCACCAATAATCGCCAATCGCCACGAGGTCGGTAGTGTTAATGTCTCTAAATCCAGTCTGGCTGTCAGTTCGTGCCAATAAGCTGTTGGCAAACTCGTGACGGAGATCTGGCACTGTTGGCATTGGCTAAAGAAGGCATCGAGGGAGGAGATCGTCGCCTCATCGCGCATGACAAGGGTCGCACCAACTGTCAAGCAAGTATAAATTTCTTCAGCACTGACATCGCAGTTGAGCGAGGTAAATTGGAGGACGCGATCGTGCTGTGTAAGGTCGAATTCCCGTGCGGCAGCGATAGTGTAGTTTACTAATGAATGGTGTTCGATCGCCACTCCTTTGGGCTTACCTGTCGAGCCGGAAGTGTAAATGACATAAGCGAGATGGTTGGCTCTAACTTCAGTCGTCATATTTGGTGCGTGCGGTAGAGCACCAATCTGTTCTCGCTCTAGATCGATACAGACAACCCGCGCTTGGCTACCGGGTAACTTGGCAATCGAGCCAGACTCAGAGACAATAATCGGCATCGCGGTATCAGCAACGATCGGTACGAGACGTTCTGGTGGATACGTCGGATCTAGAGGGACATAAGCTCCCCCAGCTTTGAGAATACCTAAAATTCCGACGATCGAGTCGATCGATCGCTCCAGACAAATGCCGACGAGGACATCTGGCGCGACACCCAATGTCCGCAGGTACCGTGCGAGTCGATTCGATCGATCGTTTAATTCTCGATAGGTAACGCGCTCTCGCTCCCAGATGAGTGCAATCGCCTCGGGAGTCCGTGCTACCTGCGCCTCAAATAGCTCGTGGATGCAGCCTGCGGTGCGAAAATCGGTCTGCGTATCGTTCCACTCCTGGACTTGGATATCGGCGGTTAGCGGCGATAATAGCGGCAATTTGGCGATCGGCAGATCCGGATTGTCAATGATGCTGCTGAAGAATGCGTTTGACTGCTCCAGTAGCGAGTCGATCTGGCATTCGTCCACCAACTCTGGATCGCCGTAACAGTAACAATTGGTACCATCCTCGGAGATGGCAAATGTCAACCCCTGTGGTATCGCTCCCGACCTCAGTTTTGACAGGTACTCATTATTAGTAAATCTTTCGATCGAAATCGGCAATCGATCGGCAACGCTGAGTTTCGTGAAGTCTCGAAGTTTGGGGTATCTCAGGACGAGATCGCGAGCGTAAGTCTGATGCTGTTTGACGAGAGTTAGCTCCCGATCGATTGTCGCCAAATTTGCTAGAAAACTGCGATCGAGATCGAGATCGAACCTAACTGGAATTCGATCGACAAAAAGCTTGGATAGATCTGCTAACTCTCGGTCTAGCTCTGAATACTTAAAGGCCAGATCGAAGCAATTTTGGTGAGAAGTTTTACTTAAATACGTAGCAATCGCTGCAACCAGAAAATCGCCAAGATTTAGGATCGGTCGATATTTTGCTGCGAACTCGACAATCGCTGGCGAAATCGACCAATCTCTAAGGAAAATTGGAGATTTATCGCTGCTACCTGTTGCTGGAGTAGCTCCATTACTTTTCCAGGGTAAAGAGGTAATAAGTGGATTGAGGGTTGCCAATCGCTCTACCCAAAAACTTTCATGCTTGACTAATTTTCGTTCGAGATCGGAAATTTTTTGAGCTACTTCTGCATTGAGATCGATAAATTTCGGATGACAATCTTCGCTCGAACTACCCCTACTATTTTCGCCTAATCGATCGACTAATTCAGAAACTATTACGGATTTACCATCTAGGGTTTGGAGATTGGAAATTAGCAGATCGTGGCTGCCAGTAGCGACACTCAGTCGATCGGTTTCCATCTCGACAATCGTGCCCGGTGGTAATTGGGAAGGACGATCCAAAATTTCGCTGCGATCGACAACAAAGATTTCATTGGCGATCGCTAATTTTGGCAAGCCTAGCAGATTCTCATAATTACCATAGTTTAAAGCCCGAATTATTGCATCAATTTTACGTGCGCTCTGCTGCCAATTCAAGATACAGCCAGGACTGGGCTTTTGAGAGAGATAAAAATAACTACGCTCTTGAAGATTTTGCGCGATCGGCGATATTTTTCCATGTGCCAGCTCATCGACTAACTCAGGGAAAGAAGCAATAATCAGCTCGTAACATTTACTATTAATCGTCGCTCCCGTTTCGCTAGCTTCGATCTCAAAAGACACTTGCTTCAGAATATCGCCACCATCAATCTGACTAGTAACCTGGTGCCAAGTAATTCCGTGAGTTTTTGCGCGATCGATAATTGCCCACGTTGGTGCATTCATCCCCCCATATTTGGGTAATGGCCCATCGTGACAGTTAATCGTACCCAAACGCGGCAATCTTAAAATATCTTCAGATAAAATTATTGAGTTAGAAATACTAAATAAGTAATCGAATGGCTGCTGTTTTAAAACATCGAGTAAGTTTGTCGCAATTTCCACCTGAGGAATAATATCTAAATCTGCCCAGTCGTCGCCGACAGTTAGGGACTGAGCTAGAGACTTGTCCGTAGTAATCATCCCCAATATGTGATGACCGCTCGCTAACAGATAGCGAGCGCAAGGAAATACAAAAGACACCCGCCCGATGAGAAAACAGCTAAATTTTCGATCCAAATAATCCATACTGTACAGTAGAGAATACCAAGTTTTTTTATTAATCTTGGTATATAGTAACTCTAGTCATGACTGGCCGTAGTATATTCGATCGCAAATTAGAGCATACAATGTAGTCCACCAAAAGAGGCAGATCTATTGTTGAAGTGCTAAAGAACTAACTTTTTGAAGCGTTTCTTGCCAACTTGTAAGATCTTACCGACGAGCGCATCAGCCCGATCGTATGTCAGATCGATATCGGTAATGGGTTGACCGTCTAACTTGACAGCACCGCCTTGAATTTGGCGTTTGGCATCGTTACTACCCGTACACAAGCTGCTAGCTGAGAGAATTTGAAATATTTTAGCTGGGAAAGTCACAGCAGATAGCGAAAATTCAGGGATGCTATCGCCACCTGCATTTTGACCGGGTTTGGTAATTAGCGCAATCGCGTCAGCTTGGGCTTGGATGGCTCGCTCGCGACCGTGGTACTGCTCGGCGACTGTCAGCGCGAGTAGCTTCTGGGCCTCTCTGGGGTTCTCTGGCAGTCGATCGATTTCTAGGTCGGTCAGCAGGGTAAAGTAATCTTTGATGATGCTGTCGGGCGTTTTCTCTAGCTTAGAGTACATACTTAGAGCATCCTCGCCCAAACCCACATAATTATTTAGGGATTTGGACATTTTTTGCACGCCATCGGTACCCAACAGAATGGGCATCACCAAGCCGAATTGCGGCGTCAGCCCAAAATGACGTTGGAGATCGCGTCCGACGACGAGATTAAATTTTTGATCGGTACCGCCGAGTTCGACATCGGCGCGGACGGCAACAGAGTCGTAGCCCTGCATCAGCGGGTATAGAAACTCGTGAATAAAAATCGGCGTCTCTTTTTCGTAGCGCAGCGCGAAGCCTTCTTTAGCCAGCATTTGTCCCACCGTCATTGTAGACAGCAGTTCGAGCGTTTGACCCAGATCTAATTTGGAGAGCCATTCGGAATTGTAGCGGACTTCCAATCGTCCCGGCGTCTCAAAATCGAGAATCGGACGCACGCGATCGAGATAAGCTAGAGCATTATTCGTGACTTGCTCGGGCGTCAATTGCTTGCGGACTTCCGATTTACCAGTAGGATCGCCAATGCGCGCGGTAAAATCGCCGATAATTAGCACCGCAGTATGTCCGGCATCTTGGAAAGATCTCAGCTTGCGGAGGGGAATACTATGACCGAGATGGATATCGGCACCAGTCGGATCGATCCCCAGTTTAACCCGCAAGGGACGGTCGGTTTGTGCTAATCGCTGGGCGAGATTCTCCGCCGGATCTGGAGAATTGGGCTGGTGAGGAAAAATCTCACTTATCCCTCTAAATAACCAATCGAATCGATCTGATGCTGGCACGGAAACACTTACAGTCATAGTGCGATTACATTGTAGTATAAATCATGGTGAAAGTCCATAAATAATGCTACCAGCCTGGTATCCAGACATGATACACATAAGGGTTGAACTGTTCGAGGAATGTAGGTGCAAGCCCTACCTCTCAAACTCAGAGATGACTCTCTATCTGCCCACACCGACACGACTCGGAATTCGTGAGAGTGAAGCTGGGAACAGGGCTGAATCAGACCAGAATTGCACTGGACACTGCGGCTAATGAGGAGTCCCCATGATGAAACAGAGCCTAGAAAAGCAACCTAGTAAGAGGCGGACGCAATCCTTATGTCCGACCTAGCCAGAGATTAGTATCCCGCCGCGATTTTGTTTATGACGCTACGGCATGAGTATGGGGTTCTGGCGGTTGAATTGGCTACATCTAAAGGGACATAACAATCTCTCGAACGGAACGAATAAAAACGTGTGTGAGGTCTGTGAGTGGTCGCACTTACGGTAGACCAGACGAGAGGATTAATCCCTCAGACACGGGTAGGATGACCCGTAATTGGGTCAAGGTGTTCAGAATATACTTTCTTGGAGTAAATCATGATTAGACGCAGCATAACCGCTAGCGAATTATGGAAAAGCTTCAAATGGAAGAAATTCCAAAAGATGCTATTCCGGTTACAAAAACGAGTGTATAAAGCTGTTTCAGTTGGAGACAAGCGCAAAGCAAGGTCACTACAGAAACTAATCCTCAAATCTCAAGCAGCTAGATTACTAGCAATCAGACAAGTAACACAGTTAAACGCTGGCAAGAAAACGGCTGGTATAGATGGCAAAGCATCCCTCTCATTTGAGGAACGTCTTGCACTAGCTGAGAATATCAGCCTACATCATACCAACTGGAAGCACCAAAGATTACGAGAAATCCCAATCCCTAAAAAGGATGGTTCCACCCGTATGCTAAAAGTACCCACAATGGCAGATAGAGCTTGGCAATGCCTCGCAAAATATGCCTTAGAACCAGCGCACGAAGCAACCTTCCACGCCCGGAGTTACGGATTTAGAAGCGGACGCTCGGCACATAATGCCCAGAAATTCCTATTCGATAATCTACGCTCCCATTGCAACGGTATCAACAAACGAGTAATCGAACTAGATATCGAAAAGTACTTCGACCGGATTAACCACTCTGCAATCATGGATAACCTAATTGCCCCATCAGGGCTAAAGCTTGGCATCTGGAGATGCCTGAAAGCTGGAACAAATGTAGGATTCCCAGACCAAGGAACTCCGCAAGGTGGAGTGGGTGCGCTGCGAAGCGTACAGTGGTAATGCTCTAGGTGAGTCAAAACAACCACGAGATAATACCTACCTCAAGGTATT
>NZ_PVWO01000373.1 GCF_003003845.1 Chamaesiphon polymorphus CCALA 037
CAAAACATTTTACAGTTATTGAACTTTCCAGTTGAGATTTATACTTGCCTTGGGCCACAATCTGATGACCCTCCCTGCAAATGAGCGAACCGTAAGTATTGAGATTCAGTTGCTTAAAACTGGAGAATTGTAGGGTGGGCAGTGCCCACCATCTAAGTTATAGGCTTTTCTAATGTTGTAAATGTTCGCACCAATCTACTTACTTTTATTTACTCAAAATTGAAGATAGTGCATTAATTTACCGATCGTTTCGCCAGATAATCCCAGCCGTTGTTGGAAATTCACCAGATCTGTAAACTTACCATCGCGATCGCGGTGAGCGACGATTTCGGTAGCTAATTCTGGCGAAATCTCAGGAATCTGAGCCAAGTCATCGACTGTGGCGAGGGCGAGTTTGACAGATGGTAACGCAGTGGCGCGATCGTAATACTGAAAACTCAAGATTGGAGCCAACCATTGCAGTCTCGCGATCGGCAGATTTAAAGCCGCACAAAGGTCAGAAATCGAATAAAAAGGCACTCCCGCCTGACTCAAAGTAACTAATTGACGTGCTTGATGGATCGAAATCCCTGGCAACCGCAGCCAATCATCGACGCTGGCTTGATTGACATCGATTTGTACCCCTAAATCGGCGGCGACATCAATCTCAAAGGGCGATTTAAACCGATAATAAGGATCTTCTTTAATCCGCGATCTCAAGGACATTTTGAACAACAGCCGAACTGTTTGGGTAGGATCGTGTGTCAATCTAATCAACTCCACGCAATTTACGGGTATTATCGACTAAGCTTTTGGCAAAGTGGTCGAGGCGTTGTGAAAGTTTCTCATCTGAGATTTTACCTTCAGGCGTAAACGCTTGCCAAGCTTGACCGATCGCGACTTGCTCGGGAATAGACCAAGCGTGAACCCATCGCAGAATGACGCGTAGCTCGTTGAGCGCATTGCTATTAACCTGTCCGCCTAAGACACTGATAAATCCAGCAACCTTACCAGAAAGCTGGTCGAAACTCATCAAATCTAAGGTGTTTTTCAGCACGCCACTGACACCGCCATGATACTCTGGCGAAACTAGAATTAATCCGTCAGCCTGACCGACCGTATCTTGTAGCCTTTGGACATCAGGATACTGCGGATATTCCTTGCCACCATCGCAAAAAGGCAACTGCATCTGTCTGAGATCCAATATCTCGACCTCTGCACCCAGAGCTTGTACCTTTTGAGCTGCTACTGCAAGCGCGATCTGGCTATATGAGTCCGGTCTTAAGCTACCTGCAATGCCAACAATTTTGACCATAATTAATTTAGATCCCGATCCAGTTTAGATCCATTGGGATATATAAACAGTTATAACGCGAGAACAACTTGGGCATTGCTACGATCGAAGATCGCCATCAACTATCAACTCCCAACTCCCTGCCTTGTCTCGCTTCTTTCGGCGGGTTTCCCGCCGAGCGAGAGCCGCAATTCCCAACTCCCAACTCCCAACTCCCAACTATCCCCTAAGCCCGATCGAGCCATTGACGGCGTTTTTGCTCGAATTCGTATTCTGAGATTAAACCATCGGCTCGGAGCTTGTCTAATTCGCGGATGGAATCAGATACAGTTGCAACCGGGTGAGAACGTTGGAGCGCAACTAAACTGTGCGATGCACTCGCACCCGATCCATCGATCGATGCCGAGTTAAAATGGCCATCAAAGTGGGTACTATCTTGGGTGAGATACCAAACGGCTTCGATCGCCGAAGCAATATGCGGAATCGGCGTCCAGGATAATAATAGATAAACTAGCCCCCAACCAGGTTGTCCTAGATAAAATTTATGAAATCCAGCTACAGGAATCGTCATGCTAGCAAATGCTAAGACGATCGCGACTTGACGATTTTTAGGAGTAGTGCTAGCAAACATTAACCGATCCTCACATACGGGAAACCGCAGTTCTCAGTGTTTCCAGACTGACTTAAGATGTAAATACGAGCATCGATCGTCATGTCATCGCTCTTAATTTTAAACCTTATTACTATAATTATCTGTCATGGGATTTTTTGATTCTGATATCATCCAACAAGAAGCCAAACAGTTGTTTGACGATTATCAACATCTAACGCAGCTAGGCGGTAAATATGGTAAGTTCGATCGCGAGGGCAAGATTGCTTTTATCGAGCGGATGGAGACTTTACTCGATCGCTACAAAGTCTTTATGAAGCGGTTTGAACTGTCTGACGATTTTATGGCGAAAATGACTGTCGAACAAATGAATACTCAAATGAGTCAATTTGGGATGACACCGATGCAAATGTTCGACCAAATGAATCTGACGCTAGAGCGCATGAAGTCAGAAATCGATAAGTAGAGTACGAGTGCTATTTATACTTAGATTCAATATTTTCAGTATTAACTCAGGATCGAGGTGAAGCTCTCGATCGAATATTAGCTAGAATGAGCCAAAACGAAGCTGGTGGGCAGTGCCTACCCGCTTTTTTGTGCGTCCAGATTAAGTTATCGCCAAGCTGCGGAAGTTTCGATCGTGAGTAGTGCCATCTGGATCCCATTGTGGGAATACTATGTCCAGAGAGATTTGGCTGAATTAGGTTATCAATCGGCTATATTCTAACGACTTATGCTCGCTTTGAAGTCGTCAATGAGGCAATCTTAACAAAGAGCGAAACCTACACATCTACAAATAAATTAATACATATGGCTAGACTAAAAACGGCTGCTGGTGATGGTGGCTTGGACGTAATTGTAGGTAATACAGGTGCATTTGGTACTGACTCATCCTTCTCTACCACTCTAGATACTGCTCGCGGAGCCTTATACGATCCAGTCGGTGCTAATACTGCCAGCTCAACAACTTTTGAATCTGATGTCGCCTTTCGGATTGGTGAGACTGGAACGCGCAAATTCATCAGTGAATTAGCCACAAATATTACTTCACCTACTAGTGGCGATAATACAAGCACCACTAGTAGCTTTCTAGTATCTGGTCTTCAGTTTCAACTTGTTCAATCCGTCAGCGATCTCCTCAAAAATGGTAACAGAACTGGTAGCGGACTGACTCAGACCTATCAAATTACCAATCCTACTAGTACAGCAATTAGTTTTGAATTAGTTCGTTACTTTGATGGCGATCTATACTTTGATGGTACCCTAGCCGATCGCGGTGGTCGGATCGCTCGTAACGGTCGAGATATCCTATTTGAAACAGATAGTGGCGACAGTCCCTCCGCACCTACCACCTTTGTCGGGATTACAGCTAATGGGGGCAGCAGGCTCACCTCTAACCGATTTGAAATCGGAGAGTATTCCGAGCTACGTAGTAGAATATTGGCGGGAGATCCTTTATCAGGAAAGATCCAAGGTGACACCAATGGCGATTCATTTATTGACAGCGAACCTTTTGATGTCACGCCAACATTTCGGAATGTGTTCGTGCTAGCTCCAGGGGCAACCACAACTTATGTGACCGGAACCCTATTTGGTTCGGGAGTACCAGCACAAGTATCATTGCCAGAAACAATTACCGTCGTAGCTAGCGATCCAACTGCTTTTGAAAATATCGGCAATAGTGCTACTTTCACACTTACTCGTGCCAATGCGAAAGCAAGTAATGCTCTAACGGTTAACTATTCACTCTCAGGCAAAGCAACAACAGGCGTTGACTATTCTAATGTTAGTGGTTCGGTAACATTTTTAGCTGGTCAAGAGACAGCTACCGTCAAGATCGATCCGATTGTTGATAATATCCCAGAAGGATTAGAATCGGTAGTCTTAACAATCGATGAGGGCTTTGGTTATAACTTGAGCGATCGCAGCAAACAAGCGCGGATTACAATTGCTGATGATAATTCACAGATCGAACTTCCGCTAACAGTGAATATCGATAGTGGTGCTTTTAACGAAGGTAGTACGGGGGCGAAAAATGCGGTATTTAACGTTACATTGAACAAGCCTAGCGAGGTAGAGGTAACGGTTGATGTTGCCACAGCAGATGGTACAGCAATTGTAGGCAGCGATTATGTAGCTATTCCTAAAACAACTGTCTATTTTGCTCCAGGTGAAATAACTCAACAGATTACTGTGGCTATTACGGGAGAGCGAGATCTCGAACTTGATGAAACTTTTACCCTCAATCTATCCGATCCAACTAATGCTAATCTCGGTGACAAAATAGCAACTGCCACTATTTTAGATGATGATACGCCCATTTCTCTGTTTGTTAGCGACGCTGATGCTGCGGAAACTAAAATTGGCGAAACTCCAAATCCCAGCCAATTTATCATTACACGAAGTGGCGATCTGGCTAGATCGCTGACGGTAAAATATACACTGTCCGGCACGGGTACTAATGGTGCTGATTATCAAAGCTTGACTGGTATGAGTATTTTTGCAGTGGGTTCGGATACAGCAGTCATAGATATTAAAGCGATCGATGACAAAATTTATGAGGGTACGGAAAGTGCCACACTCTCATTCTCAACTGACGATTACACCCTGACGGGAGCAAGTAGCGGTACGATAACGATCGCCGATAACGATTCTGAAACTCCCACATTGCTCGAACCAGTGAAAAATCTGTTGACAGTTGAAGGTGGTTCGATCGATACGCTCCTCAAATTTACCAAAGTTCCGCAGACAAACAGCGATCTGAGCGAAATCTGCGCTTTTGTCGTCGATGACGATCTGGGTCGCATTAATGGCATTAAACCGGGCGAAAATGGTTATGTAGCAGCGGCAATCGATCGCGCTATCTCGATCTTCTCTAGTTTGGGTAATAGTCCTTTCGATCGTCAAAATGATAATACTTCCCAACGTTATTTAAACATTACTCAGGGCGAACGGCTCCAATTCTTAGCAATTGCTAACGAAACACTCGATTCTGTTAAATCCAATCTCGCCGCCGGAAAACCCACGGCAAATATTGTATTTTCCCTACCCGATGCCAATCCGAGTAACGCAACTCCAGTTAAATTTACGCTCAACTCTACCAACAATAACTACGATATCGCTTTCAAAGATCTTGTGGTGCGAGTGGAAGCTGTAGATAACTATAACTTGCAAGGCGGTACCGATCTACAAGGTAAATCGCAAGGACAACTCATCGATTTACGTGCCTATTCCGAGCGAGCAATCTTCGATACTAAGACAATTGGCGATGCGGCTTACAGTAACTTTATCGGTTTCTATGAAGTAGAAGATGAGAGCGGTACGCTCGCCAATGGACTCAAACCGGGCGATGCGGGCTATGCCGAAGCCGCAATCAGAAGTGCGGTATTAAGCACCCGGTTTACGAGTCAAGTTGACGCCAATCTTTCTGTCACTGGTGGAAAAATCTTAGCTCCTGTTGTGGTTGCCAATGGAACTTTTGACAAATTCCTCCAGCAAAATCCTAACAATAATGCCACTGGCAATATTCACGCTTATTTCAACTATTTGGGCGCGAATACTGACAAGGTGGATCACTTCCGCTTGTTGGGCGATAATAAATTTGGGGTCGAAGATATGTACGGTGGCGGCGATCGCGATTATAACGATCTGATCTTCCAAATGACTATCAAAAATTAAATTCAGCACCAAGCGGGAGTTCGGAGTTAAAGGCATCAGTAAGGATAAGAAAAGATCCAAAATCAAACCCGAATCCAGCACCGCCCCAGCACTGCTGAATTCGGGTTTGAATAGCCAAAAATGAGGGTAGGGGTAATTCATGAATTACCCCTACCCTCATTTTTGGCGATCGCATTTAATCCACCAAATTTGGGGGATTTCGATTGTCTAGCTTCAGCTTCCCGGACGTTTGAATTTGGCTGGTGGTTGGAATGATTCTACAGGCTCGTTTTTGAGGGCTTCTTTCATAAAGCTCCGCCAAATTGGTGCGGCATAGG
>NZ_PVWO01000374.1 GCF_003003845.1 Chamaesiphon polymorphus CCALA 037
CCCCTATGTTTGCTAATACTATTTCAAATAAATGGTTGGAAAGTAACGAACGAGATACCGCCACGATCGAATTGATTATCTTTGCAATTGGTGAAGTTAGTTTTGGAATTCCAATTACTAAAATTAATCGCGTGATTAGTAGTATTTTTATCGGAGAAGATTTTAGTTTGACTCAAGATGTAGAGATTCTCGATCTACACCATCGCTTAACTGGAGTCTCGCTATCTACACCAAATGCGATCGCTATTTTCACGGGCGAACGACAACAATTGTACGGAATTCCAATCGACACAGTACCGACGATCGTCTGCGTCCCACTCGATCGAATTCGGACTCTTCCCGACGAACTTCGCCACAACAGATCGATCGGGATTGCCAGTCATATAGCGATGGTGTCTGAGTCAGAACGAGACTTAACTGTATTTATTTTGGCTGGTTGAGTACGATACTGTTCTGCTAAGTCGAAGGATCGCGAATTTAACACTATGAATTTAGTTAACAGAAAAAATAGGGTGAGCATTTGCTCACCCTATTTTTTTATCTTTCCGTTAACTTAGTCAACACCTGATTGGAACGTTCTACAAACGCATTCATTCCATCAGCATTTACCCCTTTCTGCGCCATCAAAGCTAAATCGTAGATGTGGTGACAGACGAGATTTACTAAGTCTTGATTCGGCGAATTTCCTTCCGCTCCCACGATCGATCCTTTGTTAATATTTGCCAAATTTTGAATCAGTGGATGTGCGGTATTGACTACCAGAATATGCTCCTCTGGAAACTCAACCGCTTGTTGCTGCATCATCGCACTCATTTCCCGCATCCGCCGCATAAATTCGGGTAATAATACCATCGCGGGTGGTGTGGATTGGGTATTATCACCTTTGAGCGATTCGGTACGGATGGTAACTTTGGGTTTATTGAGTGCAGTGGTAAAGATTTCTTGAATCTGTTCGCTACGAGTTTTATTAGTATTGGGATCGATGATTTCTGGCGTATCGTCCGATTGAATCAGACTGCTATCTAATTCAGCATCTACCCGCGAGAATTTGATATCGCTATGTTCGCGTTCGAGGAAGCTCACAAAGTGCGTATCGATAAACGAATCGAGGAACAGAACTTCTAAACCCTGACTCTTATGGAGTTGGATATATGGTGCTTGGCTGGCTTCATCTGTAGCGTAGAAAACGCGGTTTTCATACTTAGGTTCGTTTTCACTTTCAGTTGTCGCTGGTGCCGATTTAGCATGACGCTCTTTGTTGCGCTCTAAGTACTCATTCAGAGTCGTGTAAGGCAAACTTGGCGTCGCCGATTTCCAAGCATCATCATTGCCTTCATCCGTACTTTCAGGGGCGGCTGGCGGAGCGGTAAAGGTGGTGCGATAGATGATAATGTCTTCGATTTGCTTTTTAAATTTATCATCGTTCAGACAGCCAAATTTGATGAAGGTGCTTAAGTCTTCCCAACCTTTGGTATAAGCCTCGCGATCGTCGTGATAAAGTTCTTTGAGTCTGTCGCCGACCTTTTTGGAGATATAATCGGAGATCCGCCGCACCGTTCGATCGCTAGTTAAAGCACTCCGCGACACGTTTAAGGGGATATCGGTACTATCGATGACGCCACGCAATGGTAACAAGAATTTAGGAATCACCTCATCACAGCGATCGCTCACAAATACTTGATTGCAAAATAGTTTAGCCTGTCCCTTAGTTAGATCTAAATCTGGACGTAATTTAGGAAAATATAGAATCCCATTGAGCGCGAATGGATAGTCAGTATTCAGATGCACCCAGAGCAAGGGATCTTCTTCAAACGGATATAAATAACGATAGAATTCGAGATAATCTTCTTTAGTTAAATTCTGGGGCGATTCTTTCCAAGGAGCTTTTTGTTTATTAATAACTTCGCCATCGAGCGAAATTGCCACTGGCATGAAGTCACAATAAGTCTTGACTAATTGCTTGATTCTCGCTGGTTCTAAATATTCAGCTTCCTCATCTTGCAACGTCAGCGTAATCGTCGTACCGCGCTCTGTGCGACTCGATTCGCTAATTTCAAAGCTAGGCGAACCATCGCAAGACCAGTGTACGGGTGTCGAGCCATCCCGACAAGAGAGCGTATCGATTTCTACCAAGCTAGCAACCATGAACGAGGAATAGAAACCTAAACCAAAGTGACCGATGATCTGTTGGTCGCTATTTTTTTGATACTTTTCGATGAATTCTTCCGCACTCGAAAAAGCAACTTGGTTGATATATTTTTTGACTTCATCCAAACTCATCCCAATCCCATTATCAGAGATCGATAGCGTTTTCTTGTCCTTATCGATCGAGATCTGAATGGCTGGTTCGCCGATTTCACCGCTAAATTCGCCCGCAAACGACACCATCTTGAGTTTACCAATGGCATCGACACCATTGGAAATCAGTTCGCGCAAGAAGATTTCATGGTCGGTATACAGAGATTTCTTGATGATCGGAAAGATATTCTCGGTATGGATGGTAATGTTACCTTGTTCTAGCACTGTCATATTGCTATCGATCGCTACTTAGATTTAGTTACCAGCATTGTATGGCGATCGGGTGCGTCTAGCCTTTCGGGATTTCCGTACCTCTTCTTAGGCGTTAGGCTTTAGGTTTTAGGCTTTAGGGGAAATTTCTACCACGATCGCTATATTTCCGACTTATTCAAGAAGCCAGAAGTCAGTTGTAGGTTGGGTAGAGTGCAACGAAACCCAACAACACCAATTACAGCATTAGGGTTGGAATCAAAGCATGAAATCCAACATGCTGAAAATGTCAGTGAGGGAGTTGGATTTTGCTGGCGATCGATTCAACATACAATTATTAAATACTGACAGCAGATCGATCGAATTATGATATAAAACTACCATCCAGATCGAGCGACTTGAGTACCAGCAGTACGGGAAAATAAGATTTTATGCCGCGAGGAAAACAATCTCAGGGAAAATGCGCGTATTGTAGTAAAGAAATAGCCAAAGGCTCAGTCAACAAACATCTTGCGACTTGTGCCGAACGGAAGCAAGCGATCGCCATTGCCGAACAAAAAAAAGGCACTAGCGAAACCCTCTACCATTTAAGAATTCAGGATGCTTATACCCCAGACTTTTGGTTGAATTTAGAAGTGCGAGGTTCGGCGACTTTAGACAAGATCGATGGGTATTTGCGGGCAATTTGGTTGGAATGTTGCGGACATATGAGCCAGTTTTCGGTAGGTGGTTGGAGCGGTGAAGAAATATCGACCAAACGCAAAGTCAGCGATATTTTTGAAGCAGGAGTGGAGCTAACTCATATCTACGATTTTGGTACTTCTTCCGAAACTCTGATTAAATTTGTGGAAATCCGCGAAGGCAAACCGACGACGAATAAACCGATCGCATTAATGGTACGAAATCTGTTGCCGACCAGTGAGTGTATTGAATGCAAAGAAGCAGCTCTGTTCTTATGTTTGGAGTGCTTGCACGATCTAAATGTGTGGGGCACTTTATGCGATCGACATCTCGAACAGCACGGACATCAAGATAATTATGGGGAACCTTTACCGTTAGTTAATTCACCCAGATTGGGCATGTGTGGTTATGATGGCCCCGCAGAACCACCTTATTAGACAAGCTATCTGAAATTTACTTTTTGAAACGCTGAGATTCCCTCTAATACACCCATCCACCCATCCACTCATCCACTCATCTACCCACAGACTTCTTAACCAACTGCGGAATCTGCCCGATCTTTTTGGCGACGGGAATTTTGGCTCGCTTGTAAGTCTCCAGCCGTTGTTGAATGGTGTCTGAATGATAAATCGGTTTCGAGAGAGTATGACTTAAGACGATCGCGGCATCGGTGAGCGGGTGTGGTGTACTAGCATGAATCCCCGCTAGATAAGCGACTACAGGTTTCCCCTGTTGTGCGAGTAGATAAGCCGCCGTAGCTGCTTCTGAATCCCAGCAAATATCGCCCACAAGCACGATTGCTTCGGTTAAGGGGTCTGATTGCAGCCACTCCAGCCACAGGCGACAGGAGGAGCCAACCAGCGGATCGCTGCCGATATGGATGACGATCGATTGACCCAAATTAGCTTGATTTAATTCGCTGGCAATTTCGGCAGTTAAACTCTGATTGCGGCTGATAATCGCCACTTTACCTGGACTGAATAATTGCGGCTGATAAATACCCAGCAATAATCGATCGGGAATAATAATCCCCGCACTTCCAGAACCGAGAATCAACGTATTGGTAATCCGCGCCTGACGCAGCAGCCGAATCGTATCTAGTGGCGGGACACCTCTAGTAATCACGATCAGTTGGGGAATGCCCGCAGCAATCGCTTCGAGAGCCGCATCTAATACCCGATAAGCAGGCACAAAAATCAAACTAGTTTCGATCGGCCCTAATGAGGCTTGTGCTTCACTGACTAAATCGAATACAGGCAGATCTCCAAGTTTCTGTTCGCCTTGTCCAGCACTAACAACGCCTACGATTTTAGTCCCATAGGTTTGCATTCGGCCTATTGCTGCCAGTGCTAAGGGGTTATCCACTCCTTGAATTAAGACACGGCTATCTAGTTGCAGATCGATCGTCATTGAGGGGAGAGGGGGAGAGGGAAGGGGGGGAGGAAAGGAAGAGAGGGGAGGGGAAGAGAAAAAAGAGAGAAGCGAGCGAAGAGGGCGCGACAGGGGACCAGGAAGGCGGGGCCGGCGGGAGGGAGGGAAAGGGGGGGACCAAGGGGCGCGAACAGCGGGACGCCAACAGGGGGAGTGAGTTGCTTGATCTGCATCGAGACTGTTGGCTGTGTCAAAGATAACTCCTCTGCTGCACGAGTAATACTAGTTAATCTTGCAACAGTTTCAAATACTTTAAGTTGATGGAGAGTAGATTGACGCATTTAGCTCGGTTGATAGTTGAGAGTTAAGTTTTGCTATAAATGGCAAAATCTGGCTCTAAGGCACAGATTGGGGCTGGGGGACGAGGAGTAGATGGGTGGATGGGTGGATGGGCGAATAACGATCGGCGCAAGAACCTGGGCAATTGGATCTTATAGATGGGGAGCGGAGTTGTGAGCTGGGGACTTGAAATTTTCGATCGCATAGCGTCGGC
Organism: Chamaesiphon polymorphus CCALA 037; assembly: GCF_003003845.1. GTDB lineage: Bacteria > Cyanobacteriota > Cyanobacteriia > Cyanobacteriales > Chamaesiphonaceae > Chamaesiphon > Chamaesiphon polymorphus. Next base: position 5,114 of record NZ_PVWO01000374.1, read on the forward strand.
TCTGCTTGGTGAAACGCACGCTGTAGGCGTTGGCGTTCGCGTAGCGTCTGCCTTCGCAGAAGAAGCCTGCCGTAGACATACGAAGCGAGACGTGTCGTCAGACGGGAGCCTCTCTTGGAAAGGTGCTCCACTTGGGCTTTGCCCAAGACCGCACTTTCCGTTCAGCGCGATTCCATCCGCTGCTGAATCGCGATCCATTTCAACCACACTAACACAATACCCGCAAGCGGGATAATAGAGGTTAATCAGTCCAAGACATAGACAGCTACCAGGATATTTACGAGTAGACTTCAACCAATTGTAAGCTTTAGAGGTACAGGTTGCCCCGAAACTAGAGTCATAATCGATCGGAAGGGATCGGTTGTAGAAAAAAGCCAACAAAATATCGATCGACTTTCATCGATCGAGTTAGGCTAAGCACAGGAATTAATTTAATAGTTCGGTTCGAGTTAATATTTAAGCTCGTCCGTGTTGGGAGAGAATTTGTTCGACTTTCGCTTCTTCGATTTTTGAGGTTAATTTTGTCGATTCGTGGAGGTCTCTCTGGGTTTTGGCTAGTGTGAATGTCGAAGCTACCGAAAATCCCAATCCCATACCCATGAAGCCTTTAGTCCATAAATCTACGGGTAGATAAATAGTCCCCATTGTCGTCATCCCTACCGAAAGGATGAAAGATGCCCAAGTCTGAAAAATCCAAGCGTTACTATCTTTTTGATAACCAATCTGTTGCATCTGATTTTACTCCAAGTATTAATAGTCGAGAGC
>NZ_PVWO01000040.1 GCF_003003845.1 Chamaesiphon polymorphus CCALA 037
AATACCTTGAGGTAGGTATTATCTCGTGGTTGTTTTGACTCACCTAGAGCATTACCACTGTACGCTTCGCAGCGCACCCACACCACCTTGAGGTGTTCCTTGGTCGGGGAATTCTACATTGGTTCCGGCTTTAAGACATCGAAAAATGCCCAGCTTTAGCCCTGATGGGGCAATTAGATTATCCATGATTGAGGTGTGTGAGATTCTGTCGAAGCACTTCTCGATATCTAATTCGATAACTCGTTTATTGATACCGTTGCAGCTAGAGCGAAGGTTAGCAAAAATGAAGTTCTGGGCATCGTGTGCCGAGCGTCCAGTTCTGAAACCGTAGCTCCGTGCGTGGAAGGTTGCTTCGTGTGCTGGTTCGAGTGCGAATTTGGCGATACATTGCCAAGCTCTGTCGGCGATGGTAGGTATTTTTAGTATTCGAGTTGTTCCGTCTTTTTTAGGGATGGGAATTTCTCGTAAGCCTTCATGTTTCCATGTATTAACCTTCGACTTGAGTGTGTCACTTAGGGCAAAGCGTTCTTCAAATGAGATTGACGCTTTCCCGTCGATACCTGCCGTTTTCTTACCAGCGTTTAGCTGAGTTACCTGACGAATTGCCAGTAGCCTAGCGGCTTTGGATTTGAGAATCAGTTTTTGAAGTAACCGCGCTTTCCGCTTATCTCCAATTTGAACCGCTTTGAATACGCGACGTTGTAAGCGGAATAGATTACGTCGGAATTTCTTCCAAGGTAAGCTAGCCCAAGATTCACTAGTGTTTAAACCGCGACTAATCATGCTTTACTCTGTTTTGTATTTTCTGAATACCTTGCGGCAATTACGCCGCATCCTACCCGCTGCTGAGGAATTAATCCGCTCGTCTGGTCTACTTTACACTCGACAGTGCATAGACCTCAGCATCGTTTTTCTTCGTTCCGTCCATTTGATTGTTTGTCCCTTTAGATGTAGCCAATTCAACCGCCAGAACCCCTTACTCATACAGCTATCGACATCAGAATGCTGTGGGATACTAATCTCTGGCGAGGTCAGTCTTTGGTATTACGACTGCCTGAAACTAGGTTGCTTTTCTAGGCTCTGTTTCATCATGGGGACTCCCTGTTAGCCGCAGTGTCGTTTGTAATTAGCGTCTGATTCAGCCCTGTTCCCAGCTTCACTCTCACGAATTCCGAGTCGTGTCGGTGTGGGCAGATCAGGAGTCAATCCTGAGTTTGGATGGTGAGGCTCACACTCACATCAATAAGGACAGTTCAACTCTCCTCGTGATTCGTTGTCGAGTCTAGGAAGTTGGTAAGTTTATTTACGGACTGATTACCGTGATTCACTTACAACGAATCGCACGATGTCTGTATCGGTTGCTTGTGTCATATTGGTAATAGATATTTAAAGGTATTTGCGGTTCCTAACCGCTGGTATCCCCGTTAGTTTGGTCGCTGGCGGGGATACTCTCATTTTAGGGGTTAACTCCTCCTCTCTACTATCCCTCAGCAGCCTCTACAACCTTCGGTTTCTTTTCAAATACCTGAATGTTCGCTCCATCTAAAACGAAGCCTTCTGGGGTCATTGCACCCATCTGTCCGGTAATTGCTGCTACCCACATTGGAAAGTTTGCTTGGGCATCTGTGAGCTTCTTCCATACCTTGGGCTTAACAGTCACAGCGAAGATCCTGCCATTGCAGTCCAATTCAAAGTACTGCAAGCCATTTTCAACGGTCTTAACTTCAGGTAATTCGCTAATCTTGATGGTGAGTTCGAGTTTTCCGGTAGTAGCCATAAACTAAATTCGTTGATTTGGTGTAATAAAAACGTTAAATTTCTGCCTCAATCACGGTCACAATCGAGACGGTAATTGAGGCGATTTCATCTGGAGAAAGTATCCCTAACTTCTTGATAAATCGTTGAGTATCGACACCTCTAAGTTGAAGTGTATCCACACTAGAACTCTTACTCAAACCATTGTCAACATTGGGATCGAGCCTGACATGCCATAGATTTCTGGAATACCGATCTTTCCAATCGGTGATGGGAGCTACTAGCTTGATTGGCAATACGCCAATTTCATTCGAGCTGATTACTACTGCTGGTCTAATTTTCCTGATCTCTGTACCCAGAGTGGGGTCGAAATTTACTAACCAAACCTCTCCTCTTTGTGGTTGATTTGAGCTAGTCATCGATAATATCTCCAGCCATTAGTTCTCGCCATTCATTTGAAGATTGGTAATGCGTGAGCATCTCCTCGGCTTGTTGGGAGAGAATAGATCTTCTCTCTGCCAGAGGCTTACGCAGAAAAGCTCTGCGCTCATCTAAAGTCAGTTCGTTTGAGGGATTTTCTGTCTGTTCCGGCTGTGGGGCTATCGACAATAATTTGTGTTTGACTAAATCTCTCTCTTCAGGTGGGAGATTTTCAACCATTTGTACGATTGAATCTACTAGTTGAGTATTCATAGCTTTAATACGTTCTCCTGCTTTCTTAGATAACGTTGGTATCGAGCAAATATTTTAAGTTGATAGATTTACTTCACGTCCTGATGTCCGCTCTCTCAAGTTAGAGAAATCATCTTCATCATAAAATATTTTTTCCTGTTCTAAAGTATTTCTAAACTTTTGTAAGTCACTCCATAGGTCATTACCACGTTGTTGTTTTCTTTGTTGATGGATTAACTCAATTAAGCTATCTTGTTCCCGTACAGACAAGACTCGGATAGAATCAACTATTTCTTGAAAAATCATTATTTTATCTCCTTGTTTTTAGACCATCTGGTGTAGTTTTGGCTGAATTCTAATTCAGGCTGTTGTCATATTCATCTTTAGATAAAAAGCTAAATTTAGCTTTTTATCTATTGTTCTTCGAGCGAGTTGTTACCGTTTCTGAGAGCGATCGGGAAGTAGGGCAGAGTGCTAATTTGTCCTGTGCTATTGGTTCGATCAATGAGTGGATAACGCTGACCGTTAAGCATTGGCTTGTTCCTGGGCAGTGGCGAGTAGGTTGGATAGAGCTTGGATGGATTGATTATCTGTTTGAGGCGACCAGACTACGGCATCAGTAGCAGCAAGTTGCTCTAGTAAAGTATTCTCTGAGTCGCTGGTTTCTAAGTTGCACCCTTCTTCTTTAGCTACTGCTAAAAGTAAAAAGTGAATGAGTCGGAGCTTATCTTGATGAGATAGTTGGCTGACCGTGGGTAAAACTTGGATGAATGTCATATTTTTCTGGCTACTTATAGATTGTGTATCGTGGAATCCCCAGTAGATCTGATGTTAGGAATTGAGTTACTACCATTCATCATCCATATCTTCATTTGCCAGATCGTCATATTGTTTAAGTGCTTGAATCCATTCCGGCAACTCTGCTTTTATTGTTAATTTTAATTCATTTAGATCGTTGGAAGTTACTAGACCTTTACCCAGTAGGAAAGTATAGAATTTTGTTATGCTAGCTGCATTACTCTTTATATGTGCTTTGCTAGCCCACATCGCTTTCCTTATAAACCAATCTCCCAAGAACGTACTTACATCGCCAATGCCATCTTGAGCTTTAATAGGCTCTTCATAATAGAGTAAGTATTCATTAATGTAAAAACTAATGTTTGAAATGTGATTATTTATTGTTTTCTCTGATAGATTTGATGATTGAAGCCAAATCTTAAATTCAGATAATAGTTTCTTATTCGCGGCTATAATTTTTTTAGAGTCAGCCTCGTAATTAGCATAATCGTCCATTGTTTACACCTTAGATTACTGAACGAACTTTTTGATATGGTCGAGATATCCTTTCCGTCCATTTTTCTTAGTCCAGAATTTAATCGATGATTGAATTCGTTTGAGACAATCGACAATATTTTGGACAGTCTTCGGTGCCATCATTTCATCAAACAGTTGCGCTCTTTCATCGAGTTTAGATCCTCGTCCTAACCGTAATTCACAAATATCTTTCACTGCTACGGCTACCATTGCGGATAAGCCTTTAACTTTGGATGGTGAGGCAAATCCACCTTTAACTTCAAGATTATAAGTGTGAATTAATGATTCAATCGCATTCAGTACTTCAGCATCAATTAGATCCGATGCAGATCGATATACCTGGACAATCTCAAACTCCATATTCTGGAGTACATCAAAATGTTCTTCTTCAACGCTCATAATTATTCTGTTTATATCTTTAACTATTTTTGCTCTTTATGGATTTCAGAGCAATACTTTACAGTGTTCGTGTCGTGCTCTGAATGGGATCTGACATACTGCCATCCTTAACCCACTGCATATCCAGAAAACTGACGCATAAACGGTGAATGCAGTCCAATCACAATATTTTCTTTCGGCACACCCCGTTCTACCAATCGTTCCGCTAGATTAATTTCAGTATTATTGCGCTGAATCCACACCTTACCATTCTTGATATCGATGTGAACGAGCGTTCCATACACATATTCCTTTTGATTCCACCCAACATCGATTAATAGATATCGATCGTGTTCTGTATCGAAAACGAGCTGTTCTTCAATCCCATTAGCATTACTAGAATCGGTGTATCCGCGAATTTCTGTTAACAAATCTTGGGCAATTTGTCGATATTCTTTTAACTCAACCATTTTACAATTACCTCGTTTTCAGGATCGTAAACCATCAACAGGCTGTCACTCTTCAATAGTAACGCTGACCGTTAAGCATTGGCTTGTTCCTGATATATATCTTTAGCTAAAAAGCTAAATTTAGCTTTTTAGCTATTACTATTTTTGAAGCATGGTAAGTAGCCTTCTTGTCTTCCCTGCTTGCTTTCGGGAGTTATAGCGTTGTTTGGCTTCCACTAGAATCCGCTCTAGAAATTCTGGCTCTAGGTCTGATAAGCACCAAGCAGCTTCTAGAAATAACTCCACTGTGATTTTGTTGTCTCTACAGAACTGAGTTAAATCTCGATCGATTCCCTTTTCTAGCACTATCCCTGAATGTCTGACAGTTTCAGGGAATAATGCTAATTCTTTCTGTAAGGCTTCAATAGAATTATCTTTAACTGGTTCTAAGTTATTCCGATCTTCTAGAGCTTCAGTTATCTCTTGTTTTGGGACTAAAATATCTTCTCTTGTCGATACTGTTGCTCTCGATCTTTTATCCCTTAGCTTTGCTAATACACTATCCGAATTACCTTGGGTCATTTATTTATCCTGTTTGATTAACTCAATTTTCTCTAATAAAACTTCTAGAGGATATTCAAGATCTGGATATCCCAATGCTGATAGAGTTTTTTGCTGGTTAATAGCTTGTTTGTAACGTTCAGATTCTCTAATTGATGGTAAGACTAGCTCCTCACCAACCTCTTCCTTCATCCCCTCGATCGCCGATCTACTCTCTTGACTTTGGTTAGCACCAATCCATCGATCTCGAAAGGGAATGATTCCGATAGTCTGAGCCTGAGTAGCCCCAACGCCTTGTAAGTTACTCATTAAGTCTATGGTTCTAATCAAAGAGCCATAGCCCTTGACTGAAGCTTCTGCGGGTATCACAACCACATTCCCAGCCCCAATCACTGTCATGCAGATTTGAGATCGCTGTGGGGGGGCATCGATCACACAAAACTCAAAGGTCTTAGCAATTGGCTCTAACCGCCTTTTAAGTACCATCGCCCCAATCCCACTGTTAGCTAGATAGTCCTGGACGTTATCCAACTGGTCGTCTGAGGGGATTAGAAACAGATTCTCGTTCATGGTCAGGGGATAGATACAATCCTCTAACTCAACACTGCTCTTGATACATTCCAGTAATGTAGGTGAATTCTGCTCTAAATCTAGCCCTAGCCAATCAGTCAAATTGTGCTGAGGATCTGCATCGATAAGGAGAGTTGAATGCCCACGATGAGATAGGAGCAGCCCCAACAGCATCGACACTGTGGTTTTCCCCTGACCTCCAGATAGAGAGGAAACAACTATAGTTAGCATTAGTTAATTTTAGCTTCTACATAATCATGTTATCACTAAAAAGCTAAATTTAGCTTTTTAGTTAATTTGTTTAAAGGCTATTAGCTGATTTGGTTAAGGAAATCTTGACAGATCGGGGCTAATACTGATGTGGGGTAAAATACAGCCAGGAATATTTGTTGTTATCTGCTGATAGGCAATGAAACGACAAAACCCCGCTAACTACCACGAAAGCGGGGTTCCGCACCCAGACTTTGAATACTGGGTGTTGTCCAAATTAATTTAAATCGTAAGTACATTTTACCATGCTAGAAAGTGATGGTGCATCAGTTGTTGCACCTAAAATTGAAGATCTCCATAAAAGTACCCCTAATAAACATAGTGGTAGTAACAAGTACATCAGATCGAGCATTAAATCTCCCTGTCCTGTCTGTGGACGAGTCAAAGATAAAGATTGCAGCCTACACCCAGACGGCAGAACAGCCCACTGTAAAACCTATGTTGATGGGATTGGGCATGATTCCTCTCAATGGCACTATAACGGGGCAAATAAGCAGGGCTTTCAAGGAATCTTCGTTCTCAAGCAAACAGAGCCAGAATTTGTTAAGTCACCGCGTCCTAAGAGCAATAAGTCTTACTATTACCCTAACCGCGATGGTTCTCCCCTACTACGAGTCAACCGGATCGATAAGGGAGATGGTAAGAAAGATTTTTACCAACAGCATTGGAACGGTAGTAAGTGGGTCAATGGAAATCCAGACCATATTAAACGGCTAATCCCGATTTACCGTTATCCAGAAGTCCAACAGGCAATCCAACGTAAAGAACTAATATTTGTAGTCGAGGGAGAGGCTACAGCGGATGCTTTATGGGCATTAGGTATTGCTGCGACTACTACCATTGGGGGGAGTGGTGGCTATGCCAATTACGGATCTTATCTAGAGGATTTATTAGGGGCACGGTTGGTACTAAGTCCAGATCGAGATGCACCAGGGCTTGAGTATATGTCCAACTTCCTGCGGGACTTCTCTAGCCAGATTGAAGGCTGGTATCTTGCGGGGACTGTGGGGCTGTGGAAGAACCCAGCGGGGGGAATGGATATTGGGGACGATATTAGCGATCGTCAGTTAACCAAAGAGCAGATCCTAGCCAAAATCATTAGCTCTGATGCCGTTGGTGACTATCTCACTAGTCCAGAACCAAATATCTCCCCAGATGAAGATGAAGAAGAGGAAAATAGTCAGTTTTTACAAGTAAAGCTAGGCAGTCTGCTAGAGATTAAGGGTAAGAAAGCCCCACAGCTATTTCAAGGAGATCTGGGTAAGGCTTTAAAGGTAACGGCTCAGAACTTCAATATCTCATCGGAAATACTAGTATTCTGCCTACTCCCAATCCTCTCTGCTCGCATCCCCTCAGAAACCCGTTTGATGATTAACCCTGGTACTCACTATCTAGTACCAGCCTTACGCTGGACTGCTTTAATTGGGGAGACTGGCACCAAGAAAAGTCCGGTACTGAAGGCTTTGTTAGCTCCACTATTGAACATCCAGAAACAGATCTCTGCTAAATACAAAGCGGAGAAGGATGCTTACGACAAAGATTATAATCTCTGGAAAACTGAGAAGGTTGACAAGCGTGGGGAAGAACCAATACCCCCAGCTCCGATGTTGGACTGTTATTTCTCTGACTTTACGATTGAGTCGATCGGGCAATCCATCAGCGATCGTCCAGATGATAGTTACTTGGTGTTTGTCGATGAGTTGGCAGGGTTCTTTAAGTCAATGGATGCCTACCGTAAAGGCGGGGGCGATCGTCAGAAATGGTTGGACTTATACAACGCTGGGGCATTGAAGATCAACCGTAAGGGTTCGCCGACTATTTTCTGTCCCCATACTTCTGTCAGCATCTTAGGGGGGCTACAGCCATCAGTGTTGGCTCAAATGATTAAGGATGACTCTAGCGCGGAGGATGGGTTATGGAATCGATTTATGTTCTGTCGTCTGCCCCAGACTAAGACTGATGCGTTTAGTCATAATTCAGTTTCTCTGTTTGAGTGTCTCTTAGCACTCTATACAAATTTATCCTCGGCTCCAGTCATCGAACATATCCTCTCAGACGCAGCGAAGACACTCTGGAAGGTGTGGCATGACGATATAGAGGATAAAGTCATGGTGGAGGCTTCGGAGCTGTTGAGAGGCACCTATGCCAAGGCTGAGGGGATTGCGGGTCGAAATGCTCTGATCGTCCACAGGGCGATTGCGGCACAGCAAGGGGTTGTCCCAGAACTGGCGATTGGTGGTGAGGTGATGGCAATGGCGATTGAGTGGACTCAATGGGAACTGGGGCAGACTTTACTGGAATATCAACGGTTGGGATTGACTGACGATCCTGAGCTATCGAGGATCTTGAAGTTTATCGATAAGTTTGAAGGAAAGGGTTGGATAACTGCTCGGATGGTAGATCGATGGTGGTCAACCAAACCTCATCCACCAGCTAATGAGCTTAGAGAGTTTATGGCTAAGATCGCAAAACTTGGATATGCAATCGGTAATGACAAGCCCACAGATTCCAGCCAATATCAAATTCAGATCTTAGGAAAATGCACTGACAACACTGACAAAGCTTCTGTAAGCTAATTACAGAGCCAAAATATCGTGTCAGCATCGCTACTGACAAGTTTTAACTCTAAAATGCTATAACTTAGACACAGCAAGGATTGCAGAATTGTCAGCATTGGTACTGACAATTCACTGACAAACTGCGAGAACATCATCAAATGTTTTGGCTGTCTCCAATCAATTTGATTTTGTCAGTACTTTGTCAGCATCGGCACTGACAAACCTGAAACGTTGTTAAATCGCCATCATAAAGGTTCTGCCAGGATTTTTGTCAGTAGCTATACTGACAGCATCAAAGCTATACAGGGTAACAATTTCAGCAACTTTGTCAGTGTTGTCAGTGCGTTTTCTATAAATTCAAATTTACATGGCTTCGATTGTCGATCTAGAATACGCATTAACCGAAGCTCGAAGACATCAGCTTACGAGCAGATTGACAAGTTCGCTCGTGACTAAAATTGTGACTACCGTTAGTCACCTTTCTCAACTCGTACAGCGAAGCTTTGCAGGTGGCTCTATTTCTATTTCAACGGCATTGATGAAATGGGCTATTAACCATACTCAAAAACTGGGCAAATGATACTTACGCTTAGATAGTTATCCTAGAACATAATTCATTCCATGAGTATCGTAATAACTTCTGAAATTTTACAAGCATACTCTCTATGTCCTCGCAAGGCGTATTTGTTAATGTATGGTAAAAAAGGAGAAACACTACATGAATACGAACAAATCCTGATTAGAAATCAACTTGAAAATCAGTCTAAAAATTGGGAAATTATACAGCAGAAACATATTAATGTTTATCCATATAGCATTTCAAATCTTGAGAATGGATACGAGGTTTTAATTGATGCCAATTTAGCTGCTGATAAGTTTCAGGTTAATTGTTCAATATTATTAACAAGAGTCAACAATCTGAGTTACGAGCCAACGATTTTTATTGGAACCCACACTATCAATAATACGGACAAAATTAGCTTGATGTTCGTTAGTCACGTATTGACAAAAATTCAGGGCAATACACCAGAGACAGGGTATATTGTCAATATAAAAGGTGAGTCACGACGACTCAATCTCAAAGAAAGTCATAAAGTTATCATGCCATTACTGGAACCATTGCAAGAATGGTTAAATCAGTCTTCTCCAGAGGAGCCGCCTGTTATCTTAAATAAGCATTGCTCTCTGTGTCAGTTTAGAGAGCAATGCAAGGCAAAAGCAATACAAGAAGATAATTTAAGTCTCTTAGATAAAGTTACTTCTAAAATAGTTACTCAATATGCAAAGAAAGGCATTTTTACTGTCAAACAACTTTCATACTTATTTAAACCTCGAAAGCGTAAGAGACGAGCTAAAAAACCTCCAGCGTTAACCCACGATCTTAAATTGCAAGCCCTTGCCATTCGTACTGGTAAAATCTATTTGCAAGAGATACCATCTATTAAACGACAAGAAACTGAATTATATTTAGATCTTGAAGGATTACCTGATTTGAGTTTGTATTATCTAATTGGGCTATTAGTTCGTCAGGGTGATAATATAAGCTATTATCCTTTTTGGGCAGATTGTATTGAAGATGAAATAAAAATTTGGCAGAATTTCCTAGAATTTATTGCTCAATATGCTGATATACCAATCTATCATTATGGCAGTTATGACTTACGTGCGATAAAAACCCTAGACAAAAGATATGGAACTGATAATCAAGCACTTATAGCTCGTTTATTTAATGTTAATAAAGAAGTTTATGGAAAAGTGTATTTTCCAGTATATTCTAACAAATTAAAGGAAGTTGCAAATTTTATTGGAGCTACTTGGACAGAAACTGATGCATCTGGAATACAGAGTCTTGTTTGGCGACATTACTGGAATGATAGCTACGAGACTCAATATAAATCAAAACTGATAACATACAATCAAGAAGATTGTTATGCCTTAAAACTATTAGTTGATGAGCTTGAAAAAATTAAGTGTTCTGCTGATGTTTTGTCTGATGTTGATTTTGCTCAATCTCCTAAATCCCAAGTTTCAAAAAGTGGAGAAAAAATTGGTAGCCAATTTGAGATGATTCTCAAGTTTGCCAGCATTAAATATGAAAAAAAGAAAATTAGTTTTAGCCAAGGGCAAATAGTTGAAGGACGTAAAAGAGGGGGAGCAAATCCATCAAGAGCTGTACCGAAACCAAATAAAATTGTGCAAGTACCACAAGCTAATACTTGCTTGAAGTGTGGCTATAATCCACTTAGATTAATGGAAATCAGTGCAGCTAGAACCATTATCGATCTTGCCCTTACAAAAAATGGGATTAAGAAGATTACAACAAAATATATTGGTTTTTATGAATACTGTGTTCAATGTCATCGAAAGTATTCTCCTCCAAAAATTTTAGAGTTTGAAAGTCGTCAATTTTATGGACATAAATTTAAATCATGGATTGTCTATCAAAGAGTCGCTTTAAGGTTGCCCTTTGAAAGCATTCTTGAATTAGCAAAAGAGCAGTTTAACGAGGAGATGTCTTCTACTCGAATTACATATTTCTTGAAAAATCTTGCTAAATATTACGCAGAAACTGAAAAAGCCATTATAAGACAATTATTAGAAAGTCCTTTTGTTCATGTTGACGAAACAAATTTCACTATCAACGGAGTCAATTGGTATGTATGGGTATTTACCAATGGTAAATATGTGATTTTTAAGTTAACAGAAACGCGAGAGACTGGTATCGTTCATCAAATTTTAGATAAATATGAAGGTGTCTTAATTTCCGATTTCTATACTGGTTATGATTCTGTTCCATGCAAACAACAAAAATGCTGGGTACATTTAATTCGCAACCTCAATAAAGATCTTAGAGAAAATCCCTTTGATATGGAATATGAAGGTTTAATCTTAGGAATTAGAAATTTAATTATACCAATTATGGAAGCCGTACAAGAAAATGGATTAAACAAACTTAATTTTCAAAGATTTGAGAAAGAGATCGATAGTTTTTATGAAAACTTCATTGAAAACAAGCACTATAAATCAGATTTAACTTCAAGATATCAACAGCATTTTAAGAAGTATAGAGATGCTTTATTTACCTTTCTTAGACAAGATGAAATACCTTGGCACAATAACACGGCAGAGAATGCAATTAGACATGTTGCTATACAAAGAGACATTTCCAAGGCTTCTTTTCATGAAGAGCCAACTCGAAATTATTTAGTTCTACTTGGTATTCGTCAAACTTGCCGTTACCAAAACAAATCATTTTTTAGCTTCTTATTTTCTGAGGATACTGATTTAGATAATTTCAAACCTAGAAAAAGCAGGCATAATAAAAAACAAAAGCTCACATACTCGTGATAAACTGCGATAAGATCGTTTGTTATTTTTGAATTAATCTACCAACAAAAATCCGCAGCTTTCACGAACTTAAACAATCCATACTCCACAAAATCTTCACGGTCGAACTTACAGACAACACCGCTAACCGGACAACAAAAACTGCTCAGGAGACAAGCAATATGATTACCCTTGAAACTCTTGAAAAATGGTTGACGGCTCCGGCTGAAACAGAGCGACTGGAATTTAAAGAAGCCAAGCACCAATTTGAGATCGCCAAACTGTTGCGCTACTGTGTTGCCCTTGCCAATGAAGGAGGTGGATATCTGGTTTTTGGCGTAACCGATCAGCCCCCGCGTCGGATTGTCGGTTCCCAAGCATTTCCATCCCAGACTTCCCTCAACGACATCAAAGCGCGAATTGTGGAGAAACTTAGATTTCGAGTGGAGGTGACAGAATTACAGCATCCCGACGGACGGGTGCTGGTTTTTGAAGTGCCGACTCGTCCTGTCGGGCAACCATTAGCCTTCGATGGAGCTTATTTGATGAGAGCAGGTGAGGATCTAGTCCCGATGACCCCAGATGTACTCAAACGCATTTTTGCCGAAGACCAACAAGATTGGTTTTCCCAACCCGCTCGGTCTGATGCTAGTCCTGACGATGTAATCGCGTTGCTCGATAGCCAGACTTACTTTGAACTCCTAAAAATTCCCTATCCGACTAATCGCGATGCTGTGCTGGAACGATTACAGAGTCAAGATTTAATTAAACAGACAGCCTCAGGTTGGACAATCTCCAATCTCGCAGCCATTCTGTTAGCAAAAAAACTGGATGCCTTTGTGCCAGCATTGGCGCGTAAAGCATCCCGCGTCGTGATTTATGAAGGCATTAACAAACTCAAAACCCGCGACGACAATACATGGAACAGGGGATATGCCATTAGCTTTGAAGGGTTGGTAGATTTCGTCCACTCAGCAGCACCGCAAAATCTCTTCATTGAAGAAGTTGTCAGGGAAGAAGTAAAGATGTTTCCGAAACAGGCTTTGAGAGAACTTATTGCCAATGCTTTGGTGCATCAAGATTTTCTGGTCACGGGAGCTTCGGTAACAATCGAAATGTACGCAGACAGGGTAGAAATTTCTAACCCTGGCATCCCACCAATTCAGGTCGAACGCTTTATCGATGAATATCGTTCCCGCAACGAACGACTCGCCGACTTGATGCGGCGGTTCGGTATCTGTGAAGAAAAAGGTAGTGGTATCGATAAGGTAGTGACAGCGGCAGAAGAGTTTCAGCTACCAGCACCAGATTTTCGAGTGGGCGAGACTCGCACCACAGCATTATTATTTGCCCATCAAGATTTTGAAGATATGAGTAAATCCGACCGGATCAGAGCTTGCTACCAACATTGCTGCTTGTTGTATGTCAGCAATCAACGCATGTCTAATCAGACGTTACGGGAACGATTTCACTTTGACGAGTCAAAGAATGTTCTCGTTTCTCAGGTAATTGGTGCTACCAAGGAGGCGGGGTTAATTAAAGCAGACAATTCTGCATCTAGCTCTACTCGTTATGCTCGATATCTTCCGTTCTGGGCATAAAAGTGGTTAAAAGCAAATCGAAATCGGTAGCAGTCAAAGCCTGAAACCCTTATAAAATCGGCTAAAAAGTGCTTAAAAGCAAATCGAGATATAAACAAAAAGCCGGAACTAGCGACCCGCCAACCAGTCACGCTCAACCCTATCACTAAATTGTGTGGCGGGTGCTGGTGGAGGCGACCTTCTCACCGATCTTGGCTTTGTCACATCAATACCCTCACCATGCCCTCAGAAGTCACTAGAGCTAACAATTTGCCAAACCAAATTCTTTCGTTTCCTATAGGGAACGAAAAACCAAGCCGAATTTAAAATCGATTTACATCCCCATCTCATAGCCGTAAGACTCCTCAATCTCAGCAGCCTCCTTCACATTCACCAGATAAACCTTCTCAATCGACTCAGCCAAATAAGCCTCCAGATCCTCACCCCAACTCTCCGACTGAGGTAACTCATACTCAACCTGTCCTGGTAGGTTATAAAACTCCGCCTTACTCCCCACCACCACATCCACCCGATGTAACTTATTCCCAGGCAGCCAACCCCCCTCATGTCCTGCCAAAAATAACATAGTCTCCTCAGTAGGATTCAACGTTGCATAAGCCATTGCCTCCAGCGGGTCATCAATCACCACCACCTTATCGATTTTCCCCTGGGGTGAAGATTGAAAATAATACCAACCCACAGACAAACCAGATCCCTCAATCGACTCACTAGGACAATCCTTCACACTCAGATAGATCGCCGTTGCACCAGTTACCTTCTCATCAAAATCCCGATGCAAACAAATTAACCTCCCCTTTTCATCCGCATAAATTAACCCCTCCTCATGCAACCGTTCGACCAACTTAGCAGGTAGCCGTTTAGTCCCAGTCAGATAATCCTTAACCTCCCCCCACTTCTCCCGCTCTGGTTTGGGAGGACTGAACCGAGCGGGGAGCTGCTCAGTGACAATCTGCACAACTCGGTCATTAACCAGTTGTATCGTGGCAACTACACCAAACCGCTGAGTCAACCATCGGGTAGCCCCTTCCAGATCGGTTTGACGATTACTCATCACCAAATCGATCGCCTCTATCCCCTCATCGATTTCCCCCAGTGGTAATCTCAACTCACAAGCCACCTGTAAGGGCGATAAAGGGGCTTCAGAACCACTCAAAGCTAAATCCACTTGCTTCTGTACCCTTAACTCCTCCTGAGCCTTCTCAAGCCTGTCTGAGAGTTCATCTCGTTTCTCGGCTACTAGCTTCAATCTTCGCTTTAACTCCTGGTGTTCTCTTTGCATCCGAGCGTAAGCCACAGCCCTCGCTTGAACTGCTTGGAGATCGTTCGTGTTTACTTGCTCGCTAGCAGCATTAACCACCGAGTAATAATCCTTGACAGTGGTATGTTCGGCTTGACTGTTCTTCACCCCACGTTCTAATCCCAGATGTTGAGTAGCAGCAGCATAGCTATCTTGGAAAGCAAACATCTTCGCTCTCCCACCAAAGATTTTCTTACAGTTGAGCTGACCGTTCTCATCGGTAGGCACTAGATAAGCATGGATGTGGGGGGTCGCTTCATCGAGATGGAGTTCGGCTCTAACGATCTTGTCCCCATACTCCTGCTTCAACCAGTCAACCGTAGCCTTCTTCCAGTCAGCTAATTTATCCGCTTGATAATCTCCATACTTGCTAGGGTCGTCGGGTCGGAAATATTCGGGACTGGCAGTTAATAAAATTTCGACACAGTGAACGGCATCAGTTCTAATTTTTCGCTTTTGTGGGACTGAGTGGATTTTCTTATGTACGACTTCCCCCAGGGGTGCATGGCGGTCGTCAAAGTAAATCAAAGTCTCGTTGTGTTCCAGCATAGACATATTTGCATTGGGAGTTTTTCGCCCTCTGGAAACGTGCATTCCACTACCAGCAATATTGACTTGTTTGAGCTTGGCTATTCTGACGATCGCGTAGGGCATGGGGAGAGAATCTATAACTAAGCTAGGGGGCAGTCCCACAGGGCGAAGGAAGCTTTTATTTGAGCGTTAGCGTCCCGAAGGGCAAATAAAAGTGTACTGAGTACACCTTTCGCTTTTTCTAGGGTACCCATCTACAGCCTAGTACTAGCACCTGATAGGTCGAACAGCCAATATGGGCATACTAAAATCACCCCTTCCATTAGCTTCGATATGCCCAAAACGATCAGGATTGCTAAGACAGCGATCGATGATGCCATTAGTACTTTTAGTGACTTACCAGCTAAGGCTCCTGCTGACTATTCCCTTAGAGAAGCAATCGGGCAGATCTTACCTGCAATCAACGATCTGATTAAAAAGGGGTATAACCTCGATGAAATCAGTCAGTTACTCACCCAAAAAGATATTGCAATTAGCAGTGCAACACTCAAGCAGTATCTCCGAGATTTTGGGAAGTCTAAACCCAAACAATCTCGCTCTAAACCACCAGTAGTTACACCAGATCCCATACCCGATGCGGTAGTAAGTCCAGAGGTATCTAAACCTAAAGCTGGAAAGAACCCAGTTGTTAAAGATGCAACAGTCGATAAACCAGCATCGACAGAGCAACCATATAAATCACCGCCAAAGCCTGGAGCCGAACAGTTTAAATAATCTAGCTAATATATGACGATACATTTTATTGATGGCGAAAAAGGTGGTGTTGGTAAGTCCTGGTTTGCTTTTTGTATGACTGAGTATTTAGTCTCCAAATTGATATCGCTGTATCTGTATGCCGCAGATACCAGCAATCCTACGGCAACGAGTAAGTACAAGGATAAACAACGGTATGCAGAGTTTTATGACGACTCAGTTCACTACACGGTGTTTAGTGAAAATGAGAAAAAGATCGACTATCCAGATTCAATTCTAGAGATGGCATTAAATCGGACGGTAGTAATCGATCTCCCCGCTCAGGTTTATACACCAATGAGTAATTGGCTCGAACAAAAAGAGATCTTTACGATCGGTAAGCAAAATAAAATTGATTGGGTGAGATGGTTTGTCTGTAACGGTCGAAATGATTCGATTAATCTATTAATTAGTTCGGCTGATTTTTATAAGCATCAACAGACTGTGGTAGTGCGGAATTGGGGCTTATGTGAAAACTGGGACTTATTCGACGAGAGAGAAGATCTCCAAGCTACGATCAAAAAATACAAGATGCAGGTGATCGATTTTCCTAAGCTTGCCGATAGTAAGGCGATTAGGATGGATGCTAATAACTGGACGTTTGATGAAGCGGTCGAGTTAGGTAAGTTTGGCATGGTCGGGAATAGCGATATTTACCGATACGTGCAGAAGGTTTATCAGATGTTTGAATCTACCAAGCTACTGGAGGCTTTATAAAGTGGCTTTGGAGTTTAATGGATCGAAGAATGCTAAGGAGCTTGAAGCTCTGGATGTGCTGTTAAAGGGTAAATCTGATGAGTATAAGGGGCGGGTATTGCAGTACGTCCGCGATGCTAAGGTCGATGCTAACGATCCTACTTTCCTGTTGATGGCTGCATTGGGAAATCTGGATATAGCGTTAATAGATTTACCCAAGGAGATCGATGCTAGTGGAAAGAAATCTAGTACTGAGATCGGTAAGATGATTTCTGAATTGAGGACTTTGCTTCAGAAGGCAGTCAAGCAAGCTCAGGAACAGATCGAGGCGATCGATGATACTGAGGGGAGAATCAAACAGCAGCTAGATACCTTTGAGGTGAGGGTAAATGAGACGCTAGCTGCTTTAAAACATTACAGGGATGAGAGTTATAAAATCCTAAAGGTTTCTCAGGGGAGTTATCAAAAAATAGTCGATGACAGTTTTACTCAGAATGCTGTGTTACTGGCTAAGGTTGAGAAACTGGGTAGGCAGTTGGAGGAGGAACGGAATTTGAGGATGGAGAAGCCTTGGAAGAATGCGGTTAATTTACCGCCTATGGTGTTGGTTGCTGTAATTGTTTTGCCTTTGGTGGTGGGGATGTTAATTGGGAGTGGTTTTAATAATCAGGCTTCGGTTAGTGTGGAGCGGTTGAGGAGTCAGATTTATGAGACGTTTGAGAAGCCCCAGGAGGAGATGATTAGGAAGATTTTGATGGAGGAGGAGAATAGGAGAACTCGTAAGAAGAAGAAAGGCTAAAACCTGACACTCGCCACTACACGATCGGTTCGAGTTAAACTCGCTCTTAATTGGGCGAGTGTGGGTTTTTGCCGTCAGGGTTTAATTCTTGAGATTTTGGTGGGGTAAAAGGGCATGAGTAGCAATGGAACTTTAGGCTATGAAAATACAGGGTAGCAGTGGCTTAAAAACCAAGCTCTGACTTCAGAGCTTGGTTTTTAAGCCTAGCTATTGCTTAGTGGTGAAAACCCAAAATTTGGGCAATCAAGATTAGCAGGTGGCCAATCAATTCGATCCAATCAGTCAATTGAAACATTTTAACCTCCATGAAATTTTTTAATGTGGCAACGTAGCAAGGAGGGTTGATTAAAGACGATCTAAATCCCTAGTCTCCATCCAGCTACATTCATACATAAGAGATATCAGACCTCCACAGATCGAACTGTAGCGTAAAATACAAAACAATATTGCTTATAAGCTTCTGTGCGAATAATCAAAAAATAATCAAAAATAAGTGAATATAAGACTTTAAACCTCTGTGTATTAATGCAAATAATTTATACAGTAATTTCAAAAGTAGCCCTTGTGACAGTTTTGCAGTTTTGCAAAGAGTATGATGGTTAAGATCTAAATCTCTAGGTACTTCAATCCTTGAAGTATTAAAAATGCAGGGATAACTTTTGTTGTCCCTGCAATAGTCTAGAAATGCCGTTGCAGTGAAATCAAATCTTACCCCTACTCTTTTCAAATGGGTAACTTAAAATCGGTGATAATCTGATTGATATTAGTTTTTCTGACCTCTTTAACACTTTCTAATTCCCGAATTTCCTTAATAAGATTTTCCAGAGACTCAAAATTGGTGATAACGAGTAGAAAGTGTGTTTCGGATATCTCACTTTCATGAATCTTTCGATAAGTGGACAAAACACCAATTTCGTTTTGGGCGATAACCGTTGTTAGATCGGACAAAAGCCCAATTCTGGCATAAGCCGTTATTTTAATAGAAGTACTGCACTTGCACCAAGGGATAAGGAGATCCGTTTCACGTATTTGTTTCTTTGTGTCTCCACTATTTAGTTTATTCATACTAACTATTTCTTTAGTAAGTTTTCCTTTTTCTGCATACTTTTTACAAATATCTTCGACTTTCAGCCCTTTGATTTCTTCAATAATTTTTAACAAGTCGATATTAACATCCTTAGGGATTCGGACAATAATATCACCATATCCTTGAGTAGTATTCAAAGATTCTTTAAATGTGCTGACTGTTGATGCACCAATAATAGAAATATTATGTTTTTTGAAAATGTCACAGACCAGGGAAAGTGTACCGATAAGATCCTCAATTTGCATTCTGAAAATTACGTTAAATCCTGTTTCTGTACCAGTATTTTCTGTTGTTCCATAAAGAACTACTTCTCGATTCCCGATCTTATCTAAAAGCTTGCTAATCGAAGGCTTGTCACCATAGAAACAATCGTGTGCTTTCGCCTGTACTTCAAGCTCCTCTCTTGTATTCTGCCGAATCCGCAGGTTGAGAGCCGTTATTGATTCTTCTTTCGCTTCAGATCTAGCCATTTATTTGTATATCTTTGTATTTGTTCTTTAGTATAGATTCCTTGATTATAAGTTATTTCAACTGATTATTTTTATAATACAAGAAGTAGTTAGCGCAATATAAGATCCAGTCTAAAAATTAGTTCTGGACTTACAGTCATTGAATAAATCTAGAGTAAATCTGCCAGTACATCAGTAGCTTTACCCTGGTGCGGATGGCGATTATCATCATGCAGACCTCAACTAAAAATCAATATACTGACTACTCCCCTTATCAGGACTGATATGCAGATACTTCTCAGTCGTCGTCACCGAAGCATGACCCAGTGATTGCTGCAACAGTCGCAAATTACACCCAGCCTCTAAACTATGGGTTGCATGAGAATGTCTCAACCAGTGACTACTAGCCCGCTCGTCTACCCCCGCCCGTTGACAAGTCCGCTTAATCATCCGGTGAATGACACTCCGTTCCATCTGTTTCCCCTTGCCACTCACAAACACCCACTGACTGGCACGGTCGATCTGTTTAAACTCCAACACCTGTCGCCATAACTTAGGTGGGATAATCACCACGCGGGTCTTACTGCCCTTCCCAAACACCGTCGCTTTGCCCCCACCCTCCTGGTGCGGTTTCAAATCGTCCCAGGTCAACCCCACCACCTCAGACACCCGCAGCCCACACCCATACATCAGCGATAACATCAACCCATCGCGGTGGGTCTTAGTAGCATCGATCAACCGCTTCACATCCGCTACCGTCAAAATCTTTTCAGCTAAGGCTTCCTTCGTTTTAGGCGGTTTAATGAAACTGCCAATGTTAATTGGTAGATACCCGACTTTTACCGCAAAACTAAATAACGACTTCACCACCAACACCTTATTCGCTACCGTAGTCGGCTTAAATCGCGCCTCTAAGCCCCTCTTCCAGATTTGGAGGTCATCTAGCCTCACTTCACTTAACGGCTTGTCTACGAACTCGATAAACTTGGCTACCGTCCCTTTAAAACTGGCTTGAGTAGTGCGAGACTTATCAGCCATCCAAATTAAGATTAACTCGCGATCGGATTGGGCATTAGTGATATTAGAAGGGGCATCCATCGGTATAAATGCACTAACAAGTACATCAATATAGAGCCTTTTGGTGTAACTGGGGAGGATGGACGAGTTACTACCCCAATTTTTCAGGTTTTCTGGGGTAGTAACTGGTGTTTTAGGGGTTACTACCCCAATGAGTCAGGATTGTCACGGTTTGATGCTGATGCCAAAAAACAGGAACCGTCCCAAAGTCAGTAAGATGCCACCGACGATCGTGACCGTCAGACCCGTAAATATATTGCGCTGCGCTAGTTCCTTCCCATCCAACCGCGTACCCAACCCTTTTGTCCGCTCGTCAAACTTCCCAGCCAGGGTATCGATCTTCCCGTCTAATTTGGTTTCTGCATTAGTAATTTGACCGCTCAATTTAGTGTCGAGATTGGTAATCTGTCCCTGGACACCACTAAACCCCAGCCGCATCTCTTCGCGGAGTCCAGTCACCGAACTGGTGAGATCGGCGATGGCCTTGGTATTGGCGGCGATCGCCAAGGCGTTGGCTTCTTGGGTTTTAGTCAGGGCTTCAATCGATCTGGTATTCCCATCGATCGCTGTTTTCAATTCCCTGGTTGGGTCGAGGGGGGCTATTAGACCCCGCCCCTCCCAGTTAGATCTGGACGTGCCCGTTTCCGGGCATCCAGCTCCCGATATTCCAGCCGAGGGGCTTTGCTCATGTGAGTGTGTTGATGGCATGATTGATGGAGAGCTTCAAGATTTTTGAGATTCCAGTTGTCGTGATTGCCGTCGATGTGGTGTAAATTCACTTTCTCTTCGGAGGTAAGTTTATACCCACAACTTGCACATGAATGGTGTTGTCTGTCTAGAACTTTAGAGGTTAAACCGTCGTAGAGTTTACTGTTGCGTTTACTCCAATACTGGACATCACCATCGTATGGAGATTTTTCTCCTTTAACCATAGCGTGTCGGTTTTCGGCGTAGGAGACTTTTGGAAATGCTGCATCTATCAATTTCTTGGCAGTGCGAGAGTTCTGTTTAGTCTCTTTGTTGAACACCTTGAATGTGCGTGACTGGATGTGCCAGAGAGAGTTTCTTGTCCCATCCATCTTGCAGTATTTATGGTAGTTCCGCCATCCTCTAACAATCGGGGCTAGTTTCGTAGCTTTGACTGTTGCACCATAGCTCGAATTGTTGATGATGTATTTTACTTTCTTACGGAATGCGTTGAAGTTATCCACTGAGGGAGTGCTTCTAAACTTGCCGTTTTGCTGGACTTTAAAGTTCCAGCCGAGGAAATCAAATCCATCTGTCGTAGCAGTGATTTTGGTTTTTCTTTCACTGACTTTCATTCCCCTTGCTGCTAAGAATTGGTTGATTTTGTTAAGTATTTCATCTGCATTGTCTTCGGTTCGGAGGATAATCACCATGTCATCTGCATAGCGGATAGATGGTTCTTTCCACGCAGAGGCTGTGGTCCGATATCGATGGATACGTTCGATTCCGTTGAGTGCGATGTTAGCTAACAGAGGACTCAATGGAGTAGGAACAAAGCGCACCTCTAAACCTTACGGTTTATGTGTTTCTTCATTCCTCTCCCCAAACCGGACGTG
>NZ_PVWO01000375.1 GCF_003003845.1 Chamaesiphon polymorphus CCALA 037
CGCATTCGGTGGCCGCCAGCACGTCGGCGTTGCTCAGCCCCGGGCCCATCAGGTCACGCTTGAGGATGAACGCGATCTCGCCTTCGGCCTTGGGCTGGATCAGCGTGGACATCGCGATCGATTCGCCCTGCGCCACGATCATGCCGTCGAGCATGTAGCCGAAGTCGGGCTGGAACACGCCCAGCATGTTCATCACCGCGGCGCTGGTTACGCCGATCTTCTTGCCGACCACGCGCTCGCCCGCCTCCAGGCGCCGCGCCAGCATGCGCTGCTGGATGCGGTACGCGTCGTCGAGGGTGATGCCGGCGTGCCGGTTCGTCAGCGGCTCGACGACGCTGCAGCCGCGCAAGGCGGCGTAGAGCTCGTCGCCGAGGGCTTCGATGTGGTGGATGGCATCGGGCATCAAGCAGAGCATGTCACCAGGAACGAGAATGCGATCGCCTGTAGTTTCGATGAGATCGGGAAATTCAGTTGTCGGCGATCGCTGCCAAAAGGTGTTTTTTTCTCGTCCATCTAACAGTGCCACAATTCCCCAGGTTGCATGATTGTGGACTGGTGAAGCCGTCCCTGGCGACCAGACGACTGTTTGAATCGTTATTGGGAAATCTGGCTCGTCATAGAGCGTTTGCACCGACCAACCCGTTTCGGGATCTGGTGATAAGAAATTTAGATGCAGCCATTCACAGCTATTTAGCAGCCGTCTGACTAGAGGACAAATTAGTTGAAGGCGAATTCGATCGTCGCTTTCGCGATCGACGATATCTTCCACATCAGTCAGAAACCGATAGAGTCGATAAGGTCGATCGCCCCAATTATCCTGTGTGCCAAGCTCACCAGGAATGCACCGCCCTGCATCTGTCACCAACCAGTCTCGATTTAACATACTTGCCCTAGTATCCGATCTCAAGTTTAAGAGCAGGATTGGCAATCTAGGTGATTCTGAGGTAATAACAAGATGAATTTTTGCTGAAGATGTGAGCTTACTTACAACCTGTCGATCGCGGCTCTCCTGATTTTATCCAATCTCCATGCGATCTTCATCTGAGACTCATCTTGCTGGCTTTTAATCATAAGCAAGCCCAAAAAATTGGGCACACCGAATCGATACCTAAATATTTTTAACCAGAGGCTCCGATGAAAGTTCAACTTCTTGCTACATTTGCTGCAATCTCATTACTGAGCATTACCGCTGTTGCTCCCAGCATCATTTTTGGCACCAACATTGCGGTTGCTGGTTGTGCGGGCAAAAAAAATCCTTGTGCGGCTAAACCCGATCCTTGTGCTGGTAAAACCAAGCCTTGTGCTGGCAAAAAAGCTACTAGTTCTGTTGGGGGTCCCTTGGCAAAACAAGTACAAGGTAAGCCAGTCGTTGTAGATATCTATGCTAGTTGGTGCGCTGCTTGCAAAAATATCGCCCCCACTGTTTCCAAAATCAAGCAGCAGTATGGCAATAAAGTCACCTTTGTGACATTAGATGTGTCTGACAAAGCTAGTTCTGCAAAAGCTGAAGCTAAGGCTAAACAATTAGGTTTGAGCAAGTTTTTTGCAGCTAACAAAACTCAAACTGGTTCGCTCACGATCGTCGATCCAGCGACCGGAAATATCTTAGGACAAGAACGTAATAATCCCGAACTAACTGCTTACTCCAGCGTATTGGATGCGGCGATCGCTAAAAAGTAGATTTGAGCTTATGAGTAAATGGATGCTCGATTCTCATTCCGAGCATCTGAGCCGCTGCAAACGCCGTCGAATAAACGATGTTAGTCCATTTACTTTTTCTCATTTTTTCTAGTTGATAGCTACAAAAAGACTATAAAACATGTGCAAATAATCTATATACTTCATCGTCAGATCGGCTTAAAAATGATTATGTTAGTTCGGCATGATTATCAGTCGATCGCATCGATCTTTAATAACAGAAAAATCTTATGAAACTAGAATCAGATCGCGATCTTGAAAAGCATTCAAATGCGCGTAGAAAAACTGCTATAAAATTACCGAAAAAATGGGCTTTATTCGGTGGGCTGGCATTATTAGGCTTGGTATTAGCTTTACTCATTAGTGGCCCGATTTCTCAGGTACTCGAACATTTAATTTCACTTACAGAGAACCGCTATCAAGAATGGTTCTCCAAACAAGATACTGCTAATCCATTAATATTAATGCCATTAGCTTTTATTGGTGGTTTAATTGCCAGTGTTTCTCCCTGTATTCTCGCACTATTGCCGCTTAACTTGACCTATATTGGTACCCGCAATATTACCTCCCGTAGCGATGCTTTTGTTAAAGCGGGATTATTTGTATTAGGAAATGTCATTATTCTTGGTTTATTTGGGCTAGTATCGTCGTTTGCTGGTGCAGTCATGGTGGAATATCGCGGTCATATTAATGCGATCGTGGGCGCGATTATTCTAATTATGGGTTTTGGCTTATTAGGACTGATTAAAATTCCATTACCTCAAATTAACGTCGATGGCTCGAATTTTGGCCCCTTCGGTGTGGGTTTGACATTTGCATTAGTCAGTTCGCCGTGTGCGAGTCCGGTTTTATTTGCCGTTCTTGCTGCGTCAGGTGCTAGTGGTTCGCAATTACTCGCCGTACTGACAATGGCAAGTTATGCCTTTGGTTATACCATCATCATCTTTCTCGCTAGTTTGCTAACTGGTTTTGCTAAGCAAGCAAAGCTATTGTTGCAGCACTCAGAAAATATTACCAGATTTGGTAGTGTGGTTCTAATTTTGGCAGGAATTTACTATCTATTTACTGGAGTAAAATGGTTTTTCGGTTAGGTGTTGATTTATCACCAATTATACATAAGAAAACTAAGATCGAACGACTCGAAATTATTGGTTCGGAACCAGTAGATTATACAGCGATCGATCCGGTCTACATGGCAGCAATAGAAGCCAATCGATGGCTAGCAAAAATTCATTAATTCAAAGGCAATTTAGAGGCAATACTTAAGATGTCAGCGCAAACTTTTTTCCAAGGTCGCCCGGATTTTGAACGATTGAAAAGTGAATCTAATAAACTGATTATAGTTGAAGTCAGTGCGCCGTATTGTAGCTCTTGCGATACACTCAGACCTATTTTACATCAGTTATCAACCGAACAAAATGGTAATTTAGAGCTAGTTGAAATCGACATGAATGAAGAACCAGATCTGGCGATCGATCTTGGCATTCGTAGCGTCCCAACTGTCATTCTATTTAAAGGCGATCGACTACTAGAAAAAATTGTGGGCTTGAAGCATAAAAAACTATATATTGAAACAATTAAAAAATGGGTTCACCAAACCTATCATGCAGAAATCGAATAGTCGATCGAGCCATCTTGCCGTAAGCTTTGTGTTAATGTCTCAAAGCTAGCATCGACTAACCATGTCACAGGAAACCGTCGTCCAAACAATCAACCTGATTATTGCGCCTGTTGTAATGCTAACGACTTGTGGCATTATGCTCAATGGATTAATGGTGCGCTATAACTGGTTGAGCGATCGGGTGAGTGCTGTAGATCTAGAACGGTTGCGCCTGCTAGATGTAGATTTGGAGCAGCACCAAACCAAGGCAGAACGGCTGCACCATCTCGATCGGCTGTTGCTAGATCTGTTACGTCACCACCATCAGGTGCATGATGTTTTGGTGCTAATTTATTTGTCAATCCTCGTCTTTATGTTAGACATGCTAGTCATCGCACTAGCCACAGCGAACGATACCAGTTGGCTGCATCAGCTTGTTGTCATTGTATTTCTGGTGGGCATTGGTATTTTGCTAATTGGGATGTTATTAATGGCTGCCGAACTGCGGACTTCTCACCATTCTATTCAGTTAGCAGTCGGTCAAAATTGTCGGTTATGTAAACCCGCTCGACATCGGGAATAGTGGTGAAGATTCTCTTTCAGAGCAGCGGAGCCGACGATAATTTCTGAGAAATCGCTGAGAATATGCTGAGGAGTTACTCAGAATAAACTCAGTAAATTCTTAGTTTTGCCTCACAGGAGCTTCAGCCCAGACATCCATAATTGGATTCGAGAACCAATTAGGTTCTGTTGCGAAATATTTCATCTATCTTCGATATTTATTAGGAAATAATCCAATGAAATTAACTGCTTTGAACTGGAAAATGTTGGCGATCGTTGCTGGACTAACATTGAGTGTGGGTCTGACTGCTTGCTCTACAACTCCTTCAACTCCTGATGCCATGAAAGGTGACGCAATGAAAGGTGATGCCATGAAAGACGGTAAGGGTGACGCAATGAAAGGCGATGCCATGAAAGATGGTAAGGGTGACGCAATGAAAGGCGATGCCATGAAAGATGGTAAGGGCGATGCCATGAAAAGCAATGAGAAAAAGACTCCCACAACCAAACCATAGACCGATAATCTGGGGCTAGAGGCAAGTTTAGCATCCAACATCTTGCCTCCGATCGAAATTCACCCATGACATCCGATCGATCGTTAGCAATTGTAAATAGATCGAATATTGTGAGGGCATCAGCGCATGAATAAGTCTATCTGGCAACGGCGACAATTTTTATATTTCGGATTGGGCGCGATCGGGATGGGAGCCGTAACAGCATGTGGAATTGGCTCTAAACAGGCTAATAATTCTAGTGTGAATGCGATGCCTATCGAACCAATAAAAATTTCAGCTAGTAAATCTTTACCCGAATTTCAGGGCATTCAAGAGTGGTTGAATTCATCCCCACTTACTAAAAAAGATCTCCAAGGTAGCGTCGCTTTAATCCACATTTGGACATTTGCCTGCATTAACTGTCAGCGCACCTTGCCCTACATCGTCAAGTGGCATCAACAGTATGCAGCCCAAGGATTAAAAGTCGTCAGCGTACATACCCCAGAGTTTCCTTACGAGCGGAAGATTGCCAATATTCAAGCCGCAATTAAAAAGCATGGCATTACCTATCCGGTGGCTGTCGATAATGACTTTAAAACCTGGAAAGCTTACAACAATGAGTATTGGCCGCATCTATTTTTAGCGAATCGACAAGGTACGATCGTGTACGACCACATTGGCGAGGGAGCTTACCCAGAAACCGAGCGCAAAATTCAACAACTATTGAAGTTATGAGCACAATCGACTGGTTGGCTGGAACAATCCAAAATCCAAAATGACTAGTCAGGCTCTATCTGTCGGTTTGGCATTTGGCGGTGGGATCGTGACCGTGTTATCTCCTTGTATCTTGCCAGTATTGCCGATTATTGTCGGTCGATCGCTCCAATCTCACCGCTACGGGCCGATCGCGATCGTTTTAGGCTTAGTAGGTGGTTTTGCAATTACAGGTAGCTTGCTGGGCGTTGTAGCTAGCTGGATTCCGAATTTACCCGACGCGCTTAGAGCGGCGGCGATCGTCATTTTACTAGTAATGGG
Organism: Chamaesiphon polymorphus CCALA 037; assembly: GCF_003003845.1. GTDB lineage: Bacteria > Cyanobacteriota > Cyanobacteriia > Cyanobacteriales > Chamaesiphonaceae > Chamaesiphon > Chamaesiphon polymorphus. The sequence continues at coordinate 5,389 of NZ_PVWO01000375.1, forward strand.
TGTATTTTCACTTTTCCCCGAATGGGGTTATCGATTTTTTCAACTTTTCTCGATTAAAACTAACAGCTCAAACCCGATTGGATTAGTCGGTGAATTTTGGTTGGGCAGTCAACTCGGACTGCTTTGGACACCATGTGCGGGGCCAGTACTCGCAAGTATTTTACTCTTGGCAGCCGTGCAAGATCGGTACATTCAGGCGTTTGGAATGCTGGTTGTTTATGGGCTGGGCGCAGCCGTCCCGATGTTGCTATTTGCTTATGGCGGTCGCTATTTGGGGCAGCGATTGTTACAGTTGCGATCGCATTCTGGGACGATTCAAAAGATTGGCGGGATGATGATTATTATTACCGCGATCGCGATGTTGTTGGGTTTGGATGTGCAGATTCAGTTATGGTTGGCTCCGTTATTTCCGAGTTTATCTGTTTAATAAAATTGTTATAGCGTAGATC
>NZ_PVWO01000376.1 GCF_003003845.1 Chamaesiphon polymorphus CCALA 037
GCGCAGTACCAAAATGCCCAAACTTTTTCATCACTTGTTGCACGATCGGATTAACATGGAGTTTGCCGAAGCCTGTATGCAGGCGATGTACTGGCATCGGGGCATGGGTGGACGGTTCGATCCTTACCTAGATACCGAAGAATACAAGCAAAATGCCGATCGAGCTATTAAAGCATATTTCAAGGGCAATCCGGCCATGCTAGCGGCGTACAAGCTGTTCCCCGATATGTTTATCGAGCAGGTACGGGTGATGTCTTACTATTCCAATTTAGGACTATTTTGGGAAGTGATGGCTCCGGTATTCTTTGAAATGAGCGATTTGTATGATGAGGGCAAAATTGCCTCCGTTCCCGATGCCATGAATTTCCTCGTCAATGGCATTTTTGCCGTTGCGGGTAGACCGATTTATCACCATGTTTATATCGATGGGGAAATGTTTGAAATTATCCCCAAATCGGTAGGATTTACCTGGTTGTATGAGGCGGCTTTGCCCTATGTCGAAGCCGTATTTTATCGGACAGCACCATTTCGCGGTACGAAATCTTATAATGCTCAAGCCGAACAGGTACCCGCAGAGCAAGCTGATTTCCATTACGGAATTTTATATGCCGATGTCAATCCGGTCGGTAGTGCGGGCATTCCGCCAACATTATTGATGGATGATATGTATCATTTCTTGCCTCAATATTTACTCGATTATTACGATCGACATTGTCGGGGTAAAGATGATATGTTGGTGCAATTGGGCGTGAGTTTTCAGCGATCGATGTATTGCGTTACTTCGGCAGTAATTCAGGCTCTGCGGGCTGCGTTACTCTATCCATTAGACGATACCAATCCCAAACATTTAGAAAAAAATCGTCAATTCTTTGAATCCCAAATCGACAGGTTCAAACGTCCTGAAGCGCGGTTGTCAGACATTCAAAGTCAAGACTATCGATAATTAGCGATCGCTAGTACTAGATGGCGGAAGTCAGGTTACTATCATATCCTCCCAACTCCCAACTCCCAACTCCCAACTCCCAACTCCCAACCAAATAGTAACTATATTTACGCCGCAGACTACTAGATAGCTTACTTTGAGAAGATTTTTAAACGATCGCTCTCAAGTAAGCTAAAATATCTCGAAAATCATCCGATAAGTTATGACGATAGATACATCCACGATCGAAATCATTGAAGCCGATTTGACTGTTCCCGAACACGCTCTGGCTGTCATAAACTTGATGGATGAATATGCAAGCGATCCGATGGGTGGTAGTAGCGGATTATCAGATTTCGCAAAAAATCATCTAATTTCCGAATTAGCTAAGCGAAAAACTAGTTATGTCATTCTTGCGTTTGTCGAGCGAAAACCAGCGGGATTAATTATTTGTTTTGAAAGATTCTCTACTTTTGCTTGTCAACCATTGTTGAATATTCATGACGCGATTGTTTCGTTGCCATATAGAGGTTTAGGCTTATCTAAATTAATGCTGCAATGTGCCGAACAAATTGCGATCGATCTAGGCTGTTGCAAGCTGACACTGGAAGTTTTGGAACATAACTATATCGCTCAAAAAGCATATAGATCGTTTGGATTTGACGGCTACGCGCTCGATCCCAAAATGGGTAAAGCTCTATTTTGGGAGAAAAAGTTGTAATCGAGCTAACTTTAATAAGTTGTAATAATTTAATAAAAATAATATGCCAAATATTGTAGAAATTGCTGTTAGTAACGATAACTTTAAAACCCTCGTCGCTGCCGTCCAAGCAGCCGGATTGGTAGAAGCTTTACAATCCCCTGGGCCATTTACAGTATTCGCACCAGTCGATGCTGCTTTTGCGGCTTTACCTCCAGGCACAGTCCAAACTTTAGTCCAAAATCCACCTCAATTAGCCCGCATTCTCAAATTTCATGTGGTAGCGGGAAAATTTACCCAAGCCGACCTCGCTAAACTCGGAAAGGTAGAGTCGCTCGAAGGTTCGCCAATTCCGATCGATTGTAGCGATGGTTTTGAGGTCAAAAACTCGACAGTCGTCGCCGCAGATATTGAAGCCGACAATGGGATTATTCATGTTATCGATCGAGTAATATTAATGGGGTAATGATTTATGTAGCGAACTTGTGAGCTACTTGTTTGTGGTATGACGGTTTCTCGCAGCATTTGTCTGGGATTTATGGCGGTGATCTCGATCGGCGCGTTGTTATTGATGCTGCCAATTTCGACCACTAGCGGTCAATGGAACGACCCGATCGTCGCTTTGTTCACTTCCACGTCCGCAGTGTGCGTAACGGGGCATGTGGTCGTCGATACGGCTACTTATTTTTCGCGATTTGGGCAGTTAGCGATCGTGCTGCTGATTCAAGTTGGGGGATTGGGCTATATGACAGTAACCACCTTTTTGTTGTTATTGCTAGGGCGCAGATTTGGCGTCAAAGATAAAGTTGCCATTCAGCAATCGCTCGATCGTCGCTCGCTTCAGGGTAGCACGCAGATTCTTCAGTCGATCGTGGCGACAACTATCCTGTTTGAACTAACGGGGGCTTTTTTATTGCTGTTGGTATTCGTCCCCGATCTCGGCTGGAGTAGGGGACTTTGGTTCGCACTCTTTCATAGTGTCAGTGCTTGGAATAATGCAGGATTTGGACTATTCTCGGACAATTTGGTTAGCTACCAGGGGTCGTGGCTGGTAAATGGGGTAATTACGGGACTGATTATTTTTGGCGGGATCGGTTATGAGGTAATTTTGGAGTTTTACCTCAGAGCGCGAGCGCGCCTGGTGCGCCAACCGATAAAGATCGCTCGATCTCTCAATTTTCAGGTAGCGGTAAGTACGACGCTATTTTTATTGATCGGCGGTACTTTCGCAATTTGGGCGATCGAAATTAGAAATACCAAAACCTTAGGATCGCTGGCTTTGCCACAACAACTACTAGCCGCCTGGTTCCAGGCAGTTACCAGCCGCACGGCTGGCTTTAATACAATCGATCAGGGCCAAATGACCACTGCGGGCTTATTTGTGACGATCTCCCTGATGCTGATTGGCGGGAGTCCTGGCGGTACTGCTGGCGGTATCAAAACCACCACGGCGCGGTTATTGGCTAGCTGTACTTATGCCATCCTCCGAGGCAAAGAATCGGTAACTCTCTACCGCCGTCAGGTGCCCAACTCACTGCTATTAAAAGCGATTGCTGTCACCTTTGGCTCGCTACTGACGGTGGTGTTTGCGACGATGGCAATTGCCCTGGCAGATCCGAAACTAGACTTTATTCGCATTCTGTTTGAAGTAGTTTCTGCCTTCGCGACAGTCGGACTTTCGACCGGAATTACCGCTGGGTTGACACCTTTTAGTAAGCTAGTATTGATCGCCACGATGTATATTGGACGCGTCGGAATTTTACTACTTATTGCCGCACTCATCGGCGATCCGCGCTCTAGTACCATTAAGTACCCCGAAGAATCACTATTAGTTGGTTAATGACAGTAGAAAACTTTAGGCTTTAGGCTTGATAGCTTTAGGCTTTAGGCGAAGTAAATTACATTACCCATCTCCACCTCAACTTCTCTCAGTGTAAGCCATCCACCCATCCACCCTTATGTCAAATTCTGTAGAACGTCAATCTTTCAGTTTTTTTCGCAACCTCAGACCCAATAAAGCCCGCCAGTTTGCCGTGATTGGCTTGGGTAGGTTTGGACGAGCAGTGTGTGAAACGCTCCACCAATCTGGCTATGAAGTCCTGGGCACAGATATCGATGAAAAACGCGTAGACGATATTCTGATCGCTGGACTCGCCGCTCACGCGATCGTCATTGACTCCACCAATCCATTATCCTTAAAAGAAGCAGGAGTATTTGAGTTCGATACTGTGATTGTGTCGATCGGGAATTACCTCCAAGAAAGTATCATCACGACGCTTAATCTTAAAGAAGCTGGCGTTACCAATGTCATTGCCAAAGCATCCTCTGAAGTTCATGCCAAACTGCTGCAAAAAGTCGGAGCCGATCGAGTAGTATTACCAGAATACGAAGCAGGCTGCAACCTCGCGCAGACGCTAGTTAGACCTGGACTGTTAGAGAGTTTGGATTTAGACCCCGAGCACAGTATTGTCGAGATCAAAGTGCCCGAATCTTTTTATGGCAAAACGATCTTGGAATTACAACTGCGAAGCGATTATGGTATTAACGTGTTGGCGATCGGCCAATCTAAAAATTTTGATATCAATCCCAAACCCGAGCGTCGTCTCCAGCAGGATGATGTGCTGGTGGTAATCGGGAATAAGCGGGATCTCGATCGATTGCCACTCTAAAAAATATCTGTAAAATATCTGGAGCGATTTAGACAATGGTGGAATGGATTAATAACTTAATGGGCAGTTTGGGATACTGGGGTATCGGGCTGCTAATGTTCTTAGAAAATCTGTTTCCACCAATTCCTTCCGAGCTAATTATGCCGTTGGCTGGCTTTACGGTCGCACAAGGTAAAATGAATTTTGGTCTGGCAGTGCTAGCGGGTACCGTGGGCACGATGGCAGGCACTTATGCGTGGTATTATTTAGGCCGACTGGTTAATTATCAGAGGTTACAGACTTGGACGAATCGCTATGGCAAATGGATCGGAGTAACTGCCAAAGATATCGATCGAGTCAATGATTGGTTTAATAAATATGGAGTCAGAGCCGTCTTTTTTGGACGGATGGTACCAGGCATTAGAACGCTGATTTCGCTGCCAGCAGGAATGAATCAGATGCCTTTGCTGTCTTTTACCATTTATTCGACGATCGGCACCTTTATCTGGACGCTAGCCTTGACTGCGGCGGGATTTTTACTAGGCGATAACTATTCGTCGATCGAACAGTATTTAGCTCCAGTTTCCAAACTAGTCGTGTTTGGATTATTAGGTTTGCTGGGGTATGCCATCTTCAAGAAAATGCGATCGAGCAAATAATACAACGAACACAGATCCCCGACTTCTTATGAGAAGTCGGGGATCTATTTTTTTACTGCAACTTCAGGAATTTTTCTAACGCTGCTACCATATTTGGCGGCCAACGGCGAGTATTTCTGACCCAATCTAAATCCTTATACCGACTGTCCAAACCAATCACAGCCACCCAGTTACTTTCAGCTTCACCGCGTTGACCATCTTGCCATAGAGCTGCACTCAATGCCGCCCGTACATCTGGAAAATCGCGGTATTTTCTGACGATATTTTTCATATTGCGGATCGCTTCCGCTGTCTCGCCATTTTGATATAAAGCTAGGGCATAATTAGCCCGTGCAAAGGCAAAATCAGGCGCAATTTCTGACGCTTTGACATAGTTTTTAATCGCCTTATCCCAATCGCCCAAACCTGCATAGGCATTACCCAAATTATTGTAAGCCATTGCATCTTTCGGATCGATCGAAAGGATATACTGATAGTCAGCGATCGCTTCATTCCATTTACCCAAACCTTCTAGAGCCGTACCCCGATTGAGATAAGCATCGGGACGATCTGGCAATAACTCGATCGATTTATTAAAATCCTCGATCGCTTCATTCAATTTATTCTGACTGACTCGCGAATTGCCCCGATTGCTCCAAATTGCTGGATTCTGTGGGAATAGTTCGATTAATTCCGTCCAGTACTGTTCTGCTTTGGCAAATTTTCCTTCATTAGTCGCGGTAAAAGCTTGGGTGCGTAACTTATCGCCCAGCTCGAATTGAGCGTCGGTAACATCAGTCGGTGCTGGCTGTGCTAAACCAGAATTAATTGGAGTTAACACGATTAGCACGATCGCCACAATACTTACCAACCAACGCCAAATCATAAATCTTCATCTCTATATTCTCACTC
>NZ_PVWO01000041.1 GCF_003003845.1 Chamaesiphon polymorphus CCALA 037
GATTGTCACTTACTGGGGTCGCTCTGGTTGGCACAGCCTCTGTCTTGACTCGCTTACCCAGAGACTTGCTATTTAGCCCCTAATAATCGATCGATACTAACATAAGCATCTCCATTGCGGTAGCGAATTAATTGTTCGCCGCTGAGTTGAACGATCTGTCCGGAAGCGCGCGCGCGCAGATCGAGAATTTGTTGGAGCACCCGTGCTGAATCGGTACCTTTGTGGAGGGTGACTAGTACGCTAGCCTTGGGGCAAGTGTTACCACTAACGCCTGCATCGACGCAGAGGACGGGATAGCTATTGACATTCCCCGTGCGAATATATCTTAAGTTACCAGCTCGATTGAACCGATCGAGTCGATTGGAGACTTCCTTGCAGCGGTTGGTGATGTCATTGTATCGCCCGGTAAAGGATTTAACCCAATGAATCATCGGGATCTTCCCCCGTACAGTTTTGACAACAGTCGTTGGTGCCCCAGCCATCATTTCGCACTGAAACTTTCGACTGGTTTGAGCGATCGTGGGTGCAAACCATTGAGATCCAATTGCGAGTGTCGCACTTAGGAGGAAAGTACCAAAAAATTTATGGTTCGATGGAAGGATTCTAAACATGATAAATTGGTGCGATCGTTGGTAAGCTTCGACTTTGTGAAACGTAGGTAATTGGTAGGAATGAGAATCGATCGACAAAAATCAGCAGCGGTTAAATTACCTATTATAAACAGAGTTACCATCTACTCTTGCTAACTCTCCACCGCATTTATACTGAATCTAGTAATTGAAGATCGGCTAAATGCCCGAGCCGAATTGCGATCGCGATCGCTGCAATTTTTATACATGCATGCTTATGATACTTAGACATCGGCTCGATCGAACCAAATGGCGATCTAATGCGGCGATCGTCGTCCGATCGAGCTGAAATTTACGAGACTTAGTTTAGCCTCAGCCTTTTTAAATATGCTATTTAATATACCTTACTTAACCAAGTACCGCTCTATGCTAGGCACGATCCTTCGCTCGCATTATAAAATAGTTAAGGTTCTAGGCATTGGTAAGTCTGGAACTACTTATTTAGCAACAGATATAGATTTAGTCGAATCGCCACTATATGTAGTTAAAAAAATTGAATTTATCGATAATGGTGGGATGTTGCCATCGATCGCCGAGCAACTATTTGAAATGCAAGGTTCGATCGCCCATAATATCGGACAGCATCCACAAGTACCGTCTTTAGTTGCTAGATTTGAAGAAAACGGTAATAGATATTTGATTCGTGAATATATCGAGGGCGAATTACTCGATCGAGAACTGACTCCCGGCTCGATTTGGAGCCAGACTCAAGTTTTTGACTTTTTGATGGATTTGGTCGAAATTTTGTGTCTGCTGCATAGTTTTAAATATATCCATCGCGATATCAATCCTCAGAATATTATTAGACGTCAAGATGATGGGAGATTTAGTTTAATTGGCTTTAGTTCTGTCAAAGATTTAGGAAATGTCTGGCCGAATCTACCAGATGAGGATACTCGCTATCTCAACGATCCGAGTTATGTCTCTTACGAGCAAGAACAAAATATGCCGCAATTAAATAGCGATCTGTATGCCGTTGGCGCGATCGCCATTCAAGCTCTCACCGGGAAGTTTCCACTCGAAAAAGATGGCTATACTTACGAACTTAAGTGGCGCGATGAAGTTAATATCGATCGTCGGTTGGTCGAAATTATTAATAGAATGGTGCGCCCCGATTATCGGAATCGATACTCATCACCATTAGAAGCATTAGAAGCTCTCAAAGCTTTTGCGCTGAGTCAAATCCCACCGAGTCGATCGCCTCAACTCAAAACACCTGTTATCTTGGGTACTGCTGCTTGTGCGTTATTAGTCGGGCTAGGAGCTGCTAAATTATTATCAACTGCAACCGATAAAACTCCATTACTAACTTCACAAGCGAGCGTCACAAATACTAGTCCCGTTGCTATGAATCTGAATAGTATCGCCTGGAAAAGCTATGTAGATAAAGCGGCAAATATTCAAATTAAATATCCAGCAAATTGGCAGCAGGAAGATATTAAGAATATTGTCACGGGCGAGAACGTAATGTTTGTGAGTCCCCAAGATAAAAATTCAGGTAATAAGTTTCGCGAAAATATATCGATTAGGGTCGAGAATCTGACCGATCCACAGACGACATTAGCTAATTATACCCAATCGACGATTGCCGAAATTAAGCGGTATTATCAAAATGCTAAAATTGTCGAATCGAGTTCGATTCTTTTAGCCAAAAAGCCAGCTAATTTGGTCATCTATACTGGTAAAGATGAAAATGCCCAAGTTATCAAAAATCTGGAAGTTTGGACGATCGATCGAGGCAAGGCTTATATTTTGACATATAAAGCTCGACCCGATCGTTATTACCAATATTTGGGAACGGCGATGAATGCGATCGATTCATTCGAGCTAGAATGATTTTTGATAAATAGGTGCAATTATTTATAAAATAGATTACTCCCAGAATCGGCATGGTGGGCAGTGCCCACCCTACTTCTATCCTAAAAATTTAATTCTCAATTATCAATTATCAATTCTCAATTAAATTTACCCTTTAAAAGTTTGACCGTTAAAAGTGGTCTGACTGGTTAAAATTTTGCTTTGTCTCAATCGCCAGCCTTGGGGAGTTTTCAACCAGGAATCGCGAGATGTTTGGTTGATGATAATCTTATTAAAACCAGCAACCGTACCTTCGGTTTTTTGTTCGATCGCGACATCGATGCCACTGGCATTAGTATCGATCGTTTTAATTGTGGCTTTAGTAGATGTTAATTTAATATTGAATCGCGTGAAAAGATTGTTATAATGTTCGCGGAATTCTGATAGGTTTTGTTTGTTACCTTCAGGACTGATATTTACATAGTCTGGGGTAAAAAGTGCAGTTGCTCCTTTAATATCTTTACGGACAAAGGCCGCATTAATGCGATCGTAATTTGTTTGAATCGTTGGTTGAATTTTGGCGTTATTATCTGCCTGTGCGGGGGCAATTGCCACGATCGCGATCGAGAGCAAAATAGCTGAAACCAGCGAATCTCTAGCGGTAGATGAGATCATTTGTCATATTAATTAACTGCATTGCCCCGTCTGACGTCGTTGGTACCCTAAAGGTTCCAGCGAGCGAGCGAGCGTTAAAATTATGGCAGCTTTGGGTAACAATCAACGGTAAATTAATATACTGTTGGCTCTACTTTAATAACTTTACCAATTCACAAAATCCAGCAACTTCAGGTAATTTGGTGATATATAGTGGCAGATGTGGCAAGATATCGGTGTAATGTTGGATATTGGCAACACCGACAGAGAGCGGAAATAACGCTCGATCGAACATTGTCGCATCATTGGGACTATCGCCGACGGTAATTATTTGGTTCGGTGCGATCTCGGGAAAATAGTGTTTGAGTACTCGGACAATTGCCACCCCTTTATCTTGGTGCGGTGGTTTGATATGACACTGCACGGTACTGAAGGTAAAGCTGTAGCCCCACTCTTGGCACTGAGTCGCGATCGCGCTTATTTCTGCATCTGTCAACCCCGCCACGTCAAATGTCCAATCGGTGATCCGAAACTGATTGTCGCTCGATTCTTCGATTTGGGGGTAACGTGCTTGCAATTCCCAAAACCGCTCTGCCAAAAGGGCGCGATGCTCCTCGATACTTTCGAGCCGCGTCAGAAAATCAAATCCACTGCAATTGGACTGGAAAAATACGCCACCATTTTCGGCGATCGCTCCAGCCACGGGTAGATAATTATTGACAGCACTCACCCAGCCCGCAGATCTACCCGTAACCAATAGTAATTTGATGCCCTTGGAATTGAGAAGATCGATCGCCTGTAGTAGCTCGGTGGTAAATTTACCCTCGCGAGTCAGGGTACCATCGACATCCGTCGCAATCAGCCGAATATCTGTCAGTCGCTCTATTAGGGGTAGCATATGGTTTGCGAGGATCGATCTCGATCGATAACGGATAGCACGATCTCAGGTTACCCATAAAAGGCACTCCACGCAATTACTATGTAAAGATCTGGACTAGTGGGTGGGGTGGTACTGCAAAGATCTACCCACCCCGCCCTACGGGCACCCCTCCGAGGAGGGGATTCTTCACTTGAGTCATCCACCAGTTACAGCACACTCACAAGTCTAGGAGACTTCTTTCGATCTGAATTCAACCCCTACCTAGCCCCCGATCTGCGCTCACTCATCACCCCTGAGCAAAGCCAACGATAAACACAGATCGCTTGCCAACCAGAAAATCGGCGCATATTCGAGGAGAGCTAGAGTGAAAAATCCCCTCCTCGGAGGGGTGCCCATAGGGCGGGGTGGGTAAAGGACTACGCCGTTACTCAAGATCGATCGAAAGAGAGTAAATCCTACATAGAATCGTCTAACTTACTCGTGTAATATTGCCACTGATGCTGGTGATACTCGGCAATTTGGGGCTTGAGATTAAATTTCAGATCTCGTCCAGGTAAAACATCAACTTGTAAAAACGAGTAGGGGTGCTTTTTATCAGCACCGCGTCCGGTTTTACCGATAAACTGATGCGACACGGCGACATCCTGCAACTTGCCATCGATCCGTTCTTGCAAGACATTCCCTTCCTGACGTTGGCGGCGCAGACTAAAACCACTTCCACCACAGATAACCCATTTTATGCCTCGATCGGCATGTCCGGTGTCTAAGGTTTCGATATATTCAAAGCAATGAGCGTGCCCCGATAGGACTAAATCTACCAGAGGACGGTTATCCATGAGTGGCTTGACTGCTTGCTCGACGCGATCGAATACTTCACGTAAATAATGCCGCACGGCTAGGGTTTGACCTTGATGCCATTTGGTTGCTTCGGTAACATAGGGCGGATGATGAAAATAAATCATCCGTCCGCGCACGGTTTTGTCTTGCCAAGATTCGATCAGTCCGCGTTCGAGCCACTCTAATTGCTCGTAATCGATCTGTTCGTGGACTGTATTGGGATCTAATTGTTTTTCTAAATCGCGAATTAATTCTTCAATTTGTTCGACTTTGCCCAGTAACTCGTCGAGGGATTGCTGTTCGCCCGGTATCGGTTGCGTGGGATCGTCGGGATCTAAGTTTTGCATGACTTGCAAGTGATCCTCTCGCTCGGCTTGCAATCGTTCTAGATCTGCGATCAATTGCTGGCGGCGCAGATCGCCCCGTTCGTTGGATTCGATCGGCAATGGTGCATTAAAGGTATTAGAATCGAGGGCAAAAAAGTCAATCCCCCCATAGCGAAACCGATAGTAGCGGTTGGGGATGCGGGTAAATTTGCCTGGTTGATAGTTTAACCCTTTACCTGTAGAAGTCTGAGCTGTATAGTGCCGCTCTAAATGCTGCTGGAGTTCTGAATCGGGGATATCCTTGAGATAATCTAAGAAGGCTCTCGCATAGGCATCTCCCTGAAACGAACCATGCCAACTCACATCCAAATCGATGTAATACCGAAAAGCTTGGCGCACGGGGCGCAATAACTGCGACAATACGCCATAAGCGATCGGTAAATCGTAATAGTCGTGATTGCCGAGTACGGGCAAGAAGGGGCGATTGAAGACCATCGAGTCATAGCGAATCTGTTTGGCAACATCGCCACCTACCAGTAATTCTCGATAAGGTTTGATAAAATTCTCTGGATACTGTTCGCTCGATCCGACTAGATAGACAACATCGCCAGTATGCAGGATAAATTGCGCTGAAGGTGCCGTTCGCATCATAAACTTCGCTACGCGCCGCTGGGGACTATCGCGCCGTCGCACGCCACTACCGCTGTCTCCTAGCACGCAAAATGTAAACCCCCGATCTGGCTCGATCCGATCTTCTAACACTAGTCGCGTTCGATCGATCCCTAATTTTTGAAACAATGGATGATGCCACCGCATTCTTTCTTGCATTTTGGCCATCTTGCGGGCGATAGTCGGATCGGAAACTAACTTCATTACATTAATATCGATTTATCTGCCAGATTTCTATCCAGCTTAACGAATTTTTGTCTACAGAAGATCGATAAATAGACAGAACATCCAGAATTGCCTAATGGTGAAACCAAACGACGATCGAGTCAGTCAAGGAGATTAGTTTTTAACGTTGATGTATGTTAGGCCGAATCCGTAGTTATCTGGCGATCGCAATCTTAGCTCCGATAACGATCTTACTGCCAGCGATACCGCCTGTTATCGCCCAAGCCAATGTCCTCCCCAAAGCAGTCGCCAATAGCGTCAAACAAGATCTAGTGCGACGATTTCAAGTCCCATCTGCTAGCTTAAAAGTCCAGAGCTTTTCACAGCAAACTTGGTCGGATGGCTGTCTGGGCTTGGCCAAAACTGACGAAGTATGTACGCAAGCGATCGTTAATGGTTGGCGAGTCGAGGCAACCGATGGCAGCCAGAGTTATTTCTACCGTACCGATAATACGGGCAAAAATCTCCGCACGGAAACATCGCCCCAAGCTGTCTTGCCACTACCTGTCGCGCGGAAGTTACGGCAATTTGCCAACCGAGAGCTAGGCATCGCGATCGAGAAAATTCAAGTCACAGCGATCGCCCCACGAACATTTGATGGCTGTCTGGGGATTGTGACACCCAATCGAGCTTGTACTAAAATTGCGCTTTCAGGTTGGCAAGCGGTGCTAACCAATGGGCGGCGCAGTTGGGTGTATCATCTCGATCGCAATGCTAGTCGCATCGTCCAAAATACAGCCGCAAGTAATGCGATCGCGCCTGTCGCGATTTCGTTTGCGTCCGCAGATGCAGCTTTAGAGCCTAATATTTTATTTTCTAGTTCTACTTCGGGAGATATTACAGGTAGAACGACGATCGCCACCCTAGCTACAGATGGCAAAGTTACCCGCTTAATTACCGCGCCCAATATTCGATCTCGTCCGGTACTACTCAGAACGCTGACACCAACACAACTCGATCGATTCAAAGCGTTGCTATCTCGTCAAGGCTTTGCCAACTTAAACGGACTGAGTTATTTGACTTCAGCGTCTGTAGCCGATGTGCCGACAGTCACGCTCCAAGGGATTGGCAGTAGCACCAGCTACACCAGCATCGAGAAACAGCGCATCCCCAAGTCTTTACAGTCGATCGTCACAGCCTGGGAATCAATTGCCAAATAAGTCTAGATCGTCTGCTCGATCGATCGCTTGCAATCCTACTAAATAGCCATCGCGCATCGCCACTGCTACCGCTCGATTCAGCATGATGTCCCCAGTCGCCGAAGTCCGTGTGGTGCGTCGCGATTTTTGTAGCAGCATCAACGTCAGCAATCCTATTACTTCAGCCTCTGGCAATAGTTCCATTACCAAATACCCCAGCCGAATGGTTTATTTTCGGAGGCGATCGTTTTCAACTAGCGTCGGACAATGCTGAAGTACCAGAGTTGAGCTTTTGGAGCAAATTAACTAGAGTCTTTTTCTCTTTTGTAGTTAAATTTGCCATCAATTTTTTGGTACGGCAAAAATGATCGGGCAAGATATTTTCCAGAAGTGCGTTCCCCCGCTCCGTGAGGTGAACTGTGAGCATTCGCCGATCGCTCGGATGCGGCTGCCGTTGTACCAAATTCTCGCGCTCCAATCCATCGAGTAGACCCGTAATCGTCGCCCGCGTGACATTGGCTCGTTCGGCAAATTCTGATGGTACGAGTCCCTGGTTTGCGACATACAGTTGCATCAACAGTGTAAATTTTCCCGCCGAGAGTCCATACCGATCGAAATGGGCATCGAAAGCCGTATAAACCTCAGTGGCTGAATTGAGGAACGCCAGACAGGTTTCCACCGATTCGGCATCAAAATCTGGAAAATCCCGTTCGAGTTCTTCAAATGTCTCCCGACCTGGAAATACTTGCATAAAACAGAGATATTTAGCCCCCTTATGATAAGGCGGTAAATAAATTTCGACAACCTCTTGACATCCTACTGACTGCCAAGCTCTAATATTAGTTAGTCAGCTAACTATAAGGCGGTCAACTTTTTGAGGTAAATCATGAAACTGAAGATCGAGCAGAGAAACTGGTTGCTGAGTCTACACATCACTTCTGGCGGTTTATGGTTTGGGACGGCGTTGTGTTCTGCGGCTCTAGCTCTAAGCTTTCGCAGCCTGGACAGGGGCGATGTACTCTATGGCATCAATGTTGCTCGCAATTTAATGGGGCAATTTATTATCGTGCCTGCTGCGGTGCTGTCAGTTATTACTGGAGTTTTGCTGTGTAGTTTCACCAATTGGGGATTTTTCAAACATAACTGGCTCATGGTGAAACAACTGTTGACATTAATTTCGATCGTGGCTGGCTCGATTTGGCTGGGGCCTTGGACAAAGGAGATGACGACAATTTCTGAAACTGCACGCTCTCAAGCATGGCAAAATGCCGACTACCTGCGACTTGAGAGCACAGTCATGGTGGGTGGAGTCTTACAAACACTGGTGCTGATGATAATTATCGTTATTTCAACAGTCAAACCCTGGAGCCGACGCAAGACAAGCAATTGAAAGAATAAATCAATGAGCGTGCATTATCAATCGGACGATAACTTTATGAAATGGTATCCCCTCCCGCTCTCGATGTTCTTACTGCTACTTTCGGCTAACTCTTTGCTGGCGGAACTAGCTGCTCCCGCCGGAGCTGAAAAATCCCCTGTAGTAAAGGATCTCACTTCAGGACAACAGCGTTCTAATGTTCGGCCAACCGATCGATCGTTCCAGGCTGTTCGATCGTTAATCGATCGCTACGGTTGTATCACAGCAAATCCTAATGATTTTAGCGATCCAGCTCGTATCCTGACACGTTATGAGTTTGCCACAGGACTAAATAACTGCCTCACGCGGATGAATGAACTGTCGGCAAGTTCGACGACAGTTGCAATTCGCCCAGAGGATTTAAACATACTCAACCGCCTACAACAAGAATTTGCTCCAGAACTAGCGATAATTCGAGAACGTGCCAACACGATCGCCGATAGCACAAATAAACTGAATACACAGCAATTTTCACCGACAACCAAGCTGCGAGGACAAGTTATCGTAGCTGTCAACGCGGGTGGCTTTTCAGGAGAGCGGATTATCGACGCTCAAGGCCGACAGATTGCTAACGAGCAACCGCCAGCAACAACTTTATATCGAGTTGCTTTGGATCTGAATACCAGTTTTACAGGTACAGATGCCTTGCGGATTTTGCTAGAAACTGGCAGTGGTGGTGGGACGACGAATGTGACAGGGCTGTTAGAACCGACATTTGGCAGTGTTATCGATTTCTCGGTCAAACCACCGACCCGCAACACGATTGGGATCGGTCGCCTGGTTTATGCTTTTAAGCCAAACCCAGATTTACAAGTGGCTATCGGCCCGGACATTCGCATCAGTGATTATATAGATCGCAATCGTTATGCCAATCTGAGCTTTAGAGACTTTAACTCCCAGGTATTTGTCAACAATCTGCTGCTAATGACAAACGATGGGCCGAGTGCAGGCGGTGCGATCGATTGGAATCCCGATCGGGGAGCTTTTAGTCTGCGGGCAACTTACTCAGCACGCGATGCGGCGAATTCGAGTAGTCAAGGCCCAATTCGAGGTGGTGCCTCATTTGTGCCTTTGCTCTATCCCATTCAGGGGGGCAATCGCGGACTTTTTGGCGACACGCATCAATATACTGCGGAGTTAGAATATGCACCTTCAAAAGCTATGGCAGTGCGCCTACAATACAGCGGTGGAGAAGTTTACGATCGTCGATTTGATGTTGCTGGTATCAACGTTGAATTACAGATTTCCCCGCAAATTGCATTCTTCGGTCGTTATGGCTATGGCAGTTATGAAAAAACAACATTTGGCAATATTAATCCTAATTATTGGATGGCTGGTTTAGCGTTTCCAGATCTCCTGATGAAGGGAAGTCTGGCAGGTATTGCGATCGGGCAACCATTCATTTCCAATGAAGTTGGGAATGCAAATCAAACCAACATTGAAGCTTTTTATCGCATTGCTGTGAGTGATAATATTCAAGTTACCCCTTCGATCCAGATTGTCAATAATCCTAGCAATCAAAGTGCAAACGGTACTATTGTTACCGGAACCGTGCAAACAGTATTTTCTTTTTGATAATTTTCTAGATTCCCAAGCTTTTCCATAACTAGTACCCAGAAAAATCAGCAGAAGTATTTTAGCAATTTAGACGAATGGGAGAGTTAGCAATAGAATAAGTGTATGTAATTATTTAACAAAAATAAGTTTATGGACTATCGAGCATCAGTTATTTCCGATCCACGCGTGATGATGAGCAAACCTGTAATTGCTGGTACGCGCATCACCGTCGAGTTAATTATCGAAAAATTAGCCGCAGGTGATACCACCGAACAAATTTTAGCAGCTCATCCCCGCCTCACCCCAGCGGCTATTTCCGCCGCTTTGGGATTTGCCAAAGATAGCCTGAGAGCTAAATAGATCTATAATTAGCTCTCAGGCTATTTTTAGTGGCCTTCTTTACTGTTTATCATTTTGTTATAAGAAAATAAATAAAGCTAAACTCAAAAACAATCGGGACAATATAGACAAGCAGTTCCATCAAATAAAGATAACAATATTTCAATTGTTGACCGAATAAGCTAATTGATATAGGCTTTTTCCTATTAATGTTAATTTGTCCTTGTAGGTTGTCAATAGCACTGACATTCTCATATTGTCTCAGGATGTTTCCATAACGATTACTAAAAATTTGATAATGTGTCATTCTATCACTATTAGATTCAACGTATCTCATATCCCTTAATAAGTCATTAAAATCAAGACCTGATTGATACATTTTATATCCTCGCGCTGCATAATTATTAGCTCCTATCAAAAGAGATAACATAAGTATCGCTACTGCTAAACTGATAGATGCAAAGTCGATGATGTTCTGGTTATAGCGAAGTGGCATTTTAGTAACCGTGAGCAGTGGAATTACAATTAAGCCTAGCGAGAGAACCGATAGAGTCCACTGAGAAACTAAATTATGAAAACTAAGACGATCGCTTGCAGCGAAGCAGCTCTTCATCACAGTATTTGTATTCTCTTTCAGCTTGTCGTAGGCATCGGAAGTATGAATAACTCCTGAAGACATAGATAAATTATTTGATTAAATTTGTATTGAAGCTTTGTCGATAGTTGTGGAAGTAACCACATAATCATGCAGAGCTGATGTGTAAAACTATCTTCATTTGAAAGCTAAATCAGATTTTATAATAATCGATCGACTTGTGGTATTACCAAAAGGCGAACATCCATATCTACTTGTGAAAGCATTTAGATTAGCTTATCTTTCGCGTAGCGTGCCATAGGCAATTGATTAGTTATTCAGAGTGATATTTTGCCACAGATCGGCTCGGACGAACCGAGATAAATGACCGACATTAGTTGTAGCAATGACAACATCTGAAACATTTAAAGTCATAGCTTGTGCAGCTAAAATCATATCGCCATCAATAGTTTTGTCACCTGCTGTTGGTTGTCCTTGCTGACGAGCCTGTGCCCAAAATATGGCTGCTTGTCTCATCGCCGCAGTTGTGATGGGTAAATATTCCACCAATTCTATTAACTCATCTAATCGACTAATTCCTTTAACTTTATTCGAGCGCAACAATTCTCGCCGAACTTCATAGTCAGTTATTTCTGGAATGATAACTCGAACACCTGCGGTAGAGATAGTTTGAAGCCAGTTAGTACAAGCAGCACTTGCTGGAGATCGATTGGGGTTAGTAATTAAACCAATTGGCCCTGAATCTAATAAAACGACTTGACTTACCAAGTTACACCTTTCAATTCATCAGGAAATAACTTGCGATCGGATAAACGATCCTCATCTAGAGCCTGAATCAGATACTCTCCTGTCTCTTGTTGCTCTTGCGTGTCATC
The DNA here is from genome assembly GCF_003003845.1 of Chamaesiphon polymorphus CCALA 037. Lineage (GTDB taxonomy): Bacteria > Cyanobacteriota > Cyanobacteriia > Cyanobacteriales > Chamaesiphonaceae > Chamaesiphon > Chamaesiphon polymorphus. The sequence goes on from NZ_PVWO01000041.1 coordinate 11,940, forward strand.
TTCATCTATCCATGACTGAAGCAGATTAACCAATTTAGTTGACTTATCTTGAGGTAAAACACTCTCTGTCAGAAGTTTTAGAGCATAAGCCTCCATTGAAAGACCTTGCTCTTTAGCTATTCGATCGAGCTGTCGCTCTATTTCTGGTGGGACGTTAAGGGTTATTGTCATCTCGATCTTTAGAACTACACTTTTACATTTTATCCTGTTAAATAACCTAAAAAGAGCTTATCGATCGTGGTTAAGATCGATACCAGTTGCACCCCGCGTAGCGTCTAAATCCGATCGAGAGGCACAAATTTGTCCCCACCTCGCTACAGCTACCTCTATTCCAGCTATTTTGTGATGCGGATATCGCCAGACTCGGCTTCCTGAATCATCGCCAAGAGCATTGCCAACAGATCCTCACGTAAGGCTGCATTCGGTAGCGTGCGTCCAAACATCTCAGTATCGCCGAACCCGTCCGCAGCCAGCCGCACCAAATTGGCACGGACAGGATCGAGTCCACTGACTGATATTTTTTGTTGCCAAGCATCGAATCGACTTTGCACGAGTTCCAACAGATCTGGATTGCTAGTCGCTACGAGGGCTAGGCTCGAAATCAGCGTTGTAGGGAGGGGCTTACCATTAAATGTTGCGTTGACATAAGCTCTGAGCCATCGTCCTGGCGATTCGGGCGATCGATCGAGTGCGAGTTCGCGATCGATATCGGCATCAAATTCGTCCATCAGGGATTGGACTACTCCCGCGATCAGTGCTTCTTTAGTCGAAAAATGGTACAGCAACCCGCCTTTACTGACTTTTGCTTCCTTGGCAACTGCATCGAGAGTCAGCCGCTCGATGCCTTGGGTTTGAATAATGTGACTTGTGGCTTGCAACAGCCGATCGCGAGTTGCCGCAGCGGATAGAGATTTACCGATCTTTCCTACACCTTTGGGTGCTGGTGGGAGATCGGGAGCCATCGATTTGGGGGATTCGTTCACTAAAGACAATTGCGCCTGTCTGGAATCTCGGCTTATTCTTCCACCATAACATCAAGACGGTCGGGCTTGACAGCATACCGTCTGGACGGTATAAATAAATTAATACCGTCCAGACGGTACAGTTATCATTTTATCGACTTGCTATGAACATTCAGTTCTTGTCGAAACCAGCTCATCGGCGGGTGCTGGTTTTTGTGGTTTTCGCCGCCGCCGCCGGAATCGGTTATTACGGTATGTCTCAATTTAGTCAGGGCAGTCAAACGCCGGAAGCAAAACAACCGACGACGACAGCAGTGCCGCGAGTGGTGGCGTTGGGACAACTCGAACCCCAAACCGAAGTCACGAAGATTTCGGTGCCTGCGGCATTGAATAACGATCGAGTGGCACAACTGCTGGTTAAAAGAGGAGATCGCATTAAAGCTGGACAAACGATCGCCATCTTAGATAGTCGCGATCGCTTACAAGGCTTATTAGCAGAAGCGAGAACGCAAGTAGACTTAGCTCAAGCAGAATTAGCTCAAGTGCGATCGGGTGCCAAAACTGGCGAAATCAACTCCCAAACAGCCGAGATCGCGCGGATTCAAGCACAATTACTCGGTGAAGAAAGAGCGCAACGGGAGTCTTTAGCCAGATTAGAAGCACAGTTGGCGGGGGATAAATCCGCTCAGGAAGCTAATTTGGCTGGACTGGAAGCACAATTGGCTGGAGACATCCAAGTGCAATCGGCAACGGTAAAAAGATTAGCCGCCGAATTAAATAATGCCCGATCGGAATTACGGCGGTACAAGCAATTATATACAGCAGGTGCGATTCCCCAATCGCAGTACGAGACTAGGCGGTTGAGTGTCGATACGGCCATTCAACAATTAAATGAAGCGCAGGCGGGATTAACCAGAACTAGAGCTACTGGCGATCGCAAAATTAGTGAAGCAAAAGCGAATTTACAACGAACGATCGCGACTGGAAGTAAACAAATTAGTGAGGCCAAAATTGTCTTAGCAAGGATTCGATCGACAGGCGCGCGACAAGTGAGTTCGGCTCAAGGAACTCTGAGTAAAATCTCTGAAGTCCGCCCAGTGGATGTAAAAACGGCACAGGCTAAAGTAAACCAGACAAGGGCAGTAGCAAAACGAGTCGAAACCGAACTGGCTCAGGCATACGTTCGATCGCCCATCGCCGGACAAATTCTCGATATTTTTGCCAAGCCTGGAGAAGTCGTCAATGATGACGGGATCGTAGATATCGGTCAAACCGATCGAATGCAGGTCGTGGCCGAAATCGACCAAGGGGACATCAAAAAAGTCCGGTTGGGGCAATCCGTGCTGATTACAGGCGAGGCGTTTGCAGGCGAATTAAGCGGTACCGTGCGCGATATCGGGCTAGCCGTCAGTCGCCAAAGCACATTTGCCGATCGACCGGGCGAAAATCTCGATCGGCGAGTGGTCAAAGTCCGAATCGGCATCGAGCCAGCAGACGGCCAAAAAGTGGCCGGATTGACCAATTTGCAAGTTCAAGTAGCAATTCAACCATAATCGACCTAAATAGCTCAAGTTCCTACCAGCGGTTAGAAACTGCCGCTCGGAGTGTAAAGTCCGCGTAGGCGGACTGAATTATTAGTCCGCCTACGCGGACTTTGCAGCATTAGCCACGATTTCAATCGTTGGCATTCCAAGGTAGCAACTTGGGTTAAACATGTCACCTCACAAATTGCTATGTTTCGCAAATTTTTTCGCAGAACGCCCCTCGCATGGCTACAGCTCAAACGAGAGCCAACCCGCTTTGCCGTTGCCCTAGCGGGAATTGCCTTTGCTGATATTTTAATCTTCTTTCAATTAGGTCTAGCCGAAGGACTGTTTGATTCGGTGACTAAGCCATATACTGCGCTGCAAGGAGATTTATTTTTGATTAATCCCTTATTTGAAAGCATGGCTGTGGTCAAAAGTTTTCCTCGGCGGCGGCTGTATCAAGCGGCGGGAGTTGGAGAGGTTCGATCGATTAATTACATGTATATCGATCAAGGTCGCTGGCGCAATCCGCAAACTTTAAAAAATCAATCGACGATGGTATTTGCCATCAATCCGAACGATTCGGCGATCGTCCTGCCAGAAGTGAAAGCGCATTTAGATCGACTCAAGTTATTAAATCGAATCCTATACGATCGCACCGGAAATGCCGACTTATTTGGCAAGATCGTCGAACCTTTACAGCAATCTGGATCGGTACCGATCCAGTTCAACAACATCCAGACGCAAGTAACTGGAACGTTCGTCATGGGTGCATCATTTTCTGCCAATGGTAATGTCATTACTAGTAATTCGACCTTTCTACGGCTATTCCCAGAGCGCAGAGCCGACCAAATCGATGTGGGGATTATTACTCTCAAACCGGGGACGAACATCGAGCGAGTTCAAACGGCAATTCGATCGCAGATTCCAGATGTTTTAGTTTTAACTCATGCAGAATTTATCGAGCATGAGAAAAAATATTGGCAAGTAAATAGTCCGATCGGATTTCTGTTTGGGTTTGGTGCAGTAATTGGTTTTATCGTTGGCATCGTCATTGTCTATCAAATTCTCTATTCCGATGTTTCCGACCACCTGCCAGAATACGCCACGCTCAAAGCGATGGGATATGGCGATGGCTACCTAATGAGCATTCTCATTCAGGAGTCTTTAATCATGGCAATTTTAGGATTTATTCCTGGATTTATCGTAGCACTAGGACTATACTCACTCGCTACTTCGGTGACATTTATCCCCATTCTCATGAGTGTCAATCGTGCAGTTTTGGTACTGGGTTTAACAATTATTATGTGCGTTGCATCTGGTGGAATTGCGATGCGAAAACTCCAAGAAGCCGATCCTGCCGATATTTTCTAGCGATCTATACCAGAGTCACCAGAACCCCGACTTCTTCAAGAAGTCGGGGTTCTGAAGCCGAAGCATCTTATGTTTTTACTTCACAACTCCAATGAATTTATTATTAACTGTGACTAAAATGTCTGAGCCGATTATTTCTGCACGTAATCTCAACCATTATTTTGGTGATGGCAATCTCAAAAAACAGGCATTGTTTGACATCAATCTAGATATTTATGCAGGCGAAATTGTCATCATGACTGGGCCTTCTGGCTCTGGAAAAACGACTTTACTGACATTAATGGGGGGTTTGCGATCGGCACAAGAAGGTAGTTTAAAAATTCTCGATCGAGAGCTGCGCGATGCCAGCAAGCAAGAATTAACTAAGCTGCGTGGTAATATCGGCTATATTTTTCAGGCACACAATCTCCTCACCTTTTTAACTGCCAAACAAAATGTGCGGATGTCGCTAGAGTTACACGATCGCTATCTCAAAGGAGATTTAGATAAAGTTGCCAATGATATTTTAACAACCGTTGGATTAGAAGAACGGGCAGAATATTATGCAGACAATCTCTCTGGTGGTCAAAAACAACGGGTCGCGATCGCGCGTGCGCTGGTAAGTCAGCCGAAAATTGTGTTAGCCGACGAACCAACTGCCGCATTAGATAAAAAATCGGGTCGCGATGCGGTAGAACTGATGCAAAAACTCGCTAAAGAACAAGATTGCACGATCTTGTTAGTTACTCACGACAACCGCATTTTGGATATTGCAGATCGAATTGTTTATATGGAAGATGGCCGTTTGATGGATCGTCCTGAAACAACCTAATTTCGATCGGGCTTGACAAATATAACTACCTACCTTAAATTAGGTAGTGTGAATAAAAAAGCCAATCCCACTTCGTCAAAAGATGCCGTTCTCAATGCGGCAGAGCAATTATTTTCCGCTCGCGGCTATACGGCTGTGACGTTAAAGCATATTGCTGACAAGTTGGGCATCAAGCAAGCCTCGCTCTACTACCACTTTCCGCTGGGAAAGGAGGATTTGTATGTGGAGGTGATGTTGCGTCATCTAGAACATCGGCTGACTGCTCTCGAAGGCGCGATCGATCGAGCAGAGCCAACGTTACCGAGTTGTTTGTTTGCTGTCGGGATCTGGTTGATTCAGCAACCGCCGCTCAACAGCGAAAGGATGGTGATGAGCGATTTGCCCGAACTTTCTCCAGACAAAGCCGATCTACTTGGAGCAGCAATGGGTCGTTGTGCATTCGATCCGATTGTGGCGTTATTCGATCGATATCGACATCAATTAAAAGAGCGATTTCACAGCGATTTGGGCTTACCCGCAGGTACTTTCATCGCCACTTTAGAATCGTTGTCTACCTATCGCAGGTATGGCTCAAAAACAGATGAAGAATTAGTTCTAGATACGATCGAGCTACTTTTAGGTGGCGCACTCTTACCCTAATCTTTTTTTTAAATATTTACCTACCTAATTTTAGGTTGTCAAAACAAACTAGGAGAATCTTGTGATGTTCGATTTATTGCCCAATGTTTGGACGCCCGTGCTACCGATCGCGGAAATTGAGAATCAACCTGTAGCAGTCGCACTTGCTGGCGAACGGATCGTCTTATTTCGGAACTCAAAAGATGAAATTGGTGCCCTGTTGGATCGCTGTCCTCACCGTGGGGCAGCACTTTCGCTGGGGCGGGTGAGTGCGGATGGCTGTTTGGAATGCCCCTATCACGGCTGGCAATTCCACAAAGATGGTGCTTGTACTCACGTTCCACTCAATAATCCTGCGGATCTTCAGTTGTCTAAACTTTCGGCTGTGAGCTTACCGACTCGAATCATTGCGGGGTTGGTGTGGGTGTTTACTGGTGAAGGGGAAGCTCCAGAACCACAACTTCCCGATAGCTTGACGCAATTACCTCCGGTAGGCTACGCCAACGCAGAATCTTACTTCATTTATCATGAGGTCTGGAATGCTCACTGGACGAGAATAGTTGAGAATTTAATGGATTATGTCCACGTACCATTCGTGCATCGTAATTCCTTTGGTAGTGAAATCGTTAAAAATGCTACTCCTGCTGGCAGTTTTGTGGAATTTAAAATTACTCAGACAGAACATAGCGTGCAATTTTTCAATCGCCTGCATAGCATTGAATCGGGTCTAGAGATCGAGCCTGGTCTTGGTTCTGAGTGGTATCAGCCCAACTTGGTGGTGCTGAAGTTTGATGAAATGGGGATACCGATTCGGATGCACTCTTTTGCAATTCCGATCGATCGCGATCGATCTCGATATTTGCTGGTATTTCAGTTGCTCGCACCTGATACCGTTGAAGTGGCGAAAGAGTTTATCTCTCCCATTGTTGAAGATCGAGTGACGATCGAATCTCAAGTAGGTGAGATTCCGACTACAACTGAAGAGTGTAACGTGCCAAGCGATCGAGCAACCCTGCTATTTCGGCGTTGGTATCATCAAACGATTGTCAAACTGCCCAGACATGTCTCCATATTACGATGAGACCAACCACAGGTATCCATGTAGAACTGAATTGTTTCGATCGGATCGGGTATTCCAATCAGAAAATATGTTCTCTCGTATTGCCACGATCGACTGACAGGTATTGCCTCATGCTGTCTCTGTTATGGCTGGTATGGTGTGCCTTGATGAAAGCGCATGACCCAACCATTTTCTGTGCGCGACCAGATAGAGCTTCGTCTGCCGTACTCGATGATGCCATCGCGATCGACTTGACTGTTGTAGGTAACTTGGGCTGTATTCTGGTCAAGCAGGCGAATGGCAAGATTTGGCAGCGGAAGTACTGCGTGGATTGGCTGCGAATCTATGCGAACAATCCGATCGCGGGTGTAGACTCGTCCCGATCGACCAAACTCAAAAAAATCGGCAGCGAATCGCTGTTCTTGAAAAGTTCGATCGAAGCGCGTGACCTCCCGCCACATGTCTTCTTCGAGGCGAGTCAGGATCGCACGGTCTTCTTCAGAGAGCGTGAAAAACATGATTGGGAGGTAGTGTAATATTACTGCCTAACTAAATTAGTATATGGAAACTTCCCGTCTCTTTCCTAAAAACTAGGTTTATTCGATGAATCTCGAAACTAACTTCAAGCTGGGATTGAGTTTTTGGGTATCGCAGGCTGATTGAACTGACTCTGCCAAGGTTAAAGATTGATAAAGGCTGTGAATTTCAGCGACGATCTCTGCCGCACTAAAATTATCTCGAACCCATTGGCGTCCAGCTTGGCCATAAGCTTCCCACTGCCAAGGATCGTCGAACACCTCTGTAATTGCTGCTGCCAATGCTGTCGGCTCGTTGGGGGGAATCAGCATTCCGGTTTCGCGGTGAATGACTGTGTATTTTAAACCACCCACTATACTGGCAATAACTGGGGTACCTGCGGCCATCGCTTCGAGCGCAACCAATCCAAAAGGTTCGTAGTCGCTAGGGATAACACACACATTAGCGGCTGCATAGTAGAACGGTAGCTCGGTTTGGGCAACTTGCCCGACAAATACCGTCGCATCCTCTAAGCCTAACTCGGTTACTAAATCTTGAATGCGTTGTCGTTCTTGGCACTCTTCCTCGCTTGTGCGATCGCCGCCGACTAGATAAAGTCGGAATGGTTTAGTTAATGTGGCGCAAGCTTTAATGAGAGTTTCAATCCCTTTGCGACGATCGAACCGACCAACATACAAGATTAATTTTTCATCAGTAGCAATTTTTAAATGTTCGCGAGCCACCGTTCTGGCAATCGAGCCAAAGTGACTGGTATTAATAGCGTAGGGAATAACTCTGACCCGTCCTCGATCGGAAATTAACTGCCGCAGATCGGCAACTTCTTGGGGACTGGTGGAGATCGCACAGTCTGTGGATGTCAAACACGCTGTTTCTACCAGATGACGGGTGACGGCAATTGCTGGTGGCTTTGCCATACTCTGATACTTCACTACGCCAACAGAATGATAAGTATGCACTTGGGGTATTCCCAAGTGAGATTTTAGTCGCAGCCCCACCCAGCCAGAGAGCCAATAATTACTATGAATCAGCGTATAGTTACGTCCCGATCTGAGTTGAAATAACCACCAAGCATCCACAAAGGCGGGTAAATGTTCAAATAATTCATCGCGAGGAATGAATTTTGCTGGCCCAGCGGTGAGGCGAATCGTGCGACATCCAGGTGAATTTTCGACGATTTCTTCCTGTTCGGGATGTTCGCGACGGGTGAATATATCGACTTGACAGCCTCGTCGTGCTAGTCCTAGCCCAAGTTCCCGCACGTAAACATTTTGGCTACCTCCTACTTTGCCAATTTCGGCAGTCGGATCGCTATCGACAGCAATGAGGGCATAGCTCGGTCGGCGGTTGGGGGCAACGATCGAATTGCCCATCGGGATACTTGGTGCTAAGCGATCGACCCAATTGTCGGTATCATTTATCGTCATGATTCTTGTTAACCGTTCGCAGGTATTTGTGATTTGCCGATCTCTTCACCGTCTGTTCCAAAAGTTGAAATTATCGGCAAAAAATATCCAGAAGACAAAGAATTGAGCGATCGAGGCTTAGTATAGTGGATCGTCATAGGGCGGAATTGGATAAATTTCTAAAAATTCATCCCAATCCATCTTGCCTTGGAGATGCTTATCTAGATAGTGACGATCGGTTTCGATATCTGCGGGCGGATGTGGTAATTGGCTAACTCGATCGAGAGTGGATGAAGCGGTCTCAGTGGAAAATTGAAGTTCTAGCATGACTGTTTACGATTGTGATGTGGTTAGTTTAGTTCGGTGTTTTCTAGCTGAATGTGTCGATCGCGCAAAGATATTAGCAATCGATCGAGTATTGTTGCTTGTTGGAGGCGATCCAGTTGTTTGAATCGCGGTAAATGCTGAAGTTGAGTAGCGAGGATCGGCGCGAGTTTTTGATTATCGATCGCTTCGCGAACGGACTCTGCCAAGATTAACGATTGATAGAGACTATCAATTTTAGTTTTCATGGTTGCCGAGCTAAAATTAGCCATCGCCCATTTACACCCAGCCTTACCATTAGCTGCTGGTTGGCAGGGGTTACCGAGCGTCTCTTTAATGGCTACTGCTAGTGTCGTAGGATTGCGGAGCGGGATCTGCATTCCAGCTTCATCCCCACCACCAGGGTTGCTAACTACCATCGTCTCTAACGCAACCAACCCAAAAGGTTCGTAGTGGCTAGGAACGAAGCACACATTGGCGGCTACATAGTAATTAGCTACATCGGCTGTGGGAATTGTCCCAACAAACGCAGTAGCATTTTGGAAGCCTAACTCTTTGACTAATTCTGGCAAGCGTCGCTGTTCCCGATCGTAGTTTCCACCTGTGCGGCTGCCACCAACTAGATATAGTCGAAAGGGTAGGGGTAACCTGGCGCAATGTTCGATCCAACCGGAGAGCCAGTAATCACTCTGGAGTAAAGTATAGTTGCGTTCCGATTTAATTTGAAAAGCCAACCAAGCTTCGATAAAAGCAGGCAAATGTTCCAATAATTCGGTGCTAGAAATAACTTTTGCTGGCCCTGCGCTGAGACGAATTATCCGGCAGCCAGGATGAATTTCGATAACTTCGGCCAGATCGGGATGTTCGCGACGGGTGAAAATATCTACTTTACAGCCCCGTTGAGCTAGTGCTACGCCCAGATCCCGCACGTAAATACTCTGCCCGCCAGCATATTGTTTGCCAATATTGGCAATGGGATCGCCATGCAAACAAATCAGGGCGTAGGTTGGTGGTACTGGGGTGTTTGGTGGCTCGCTCAGTCGGAGGCTTTGTTCCAACTGCTC
>NZ_PVWO01000377.1 GCF_003003845.1 Chamaesiphon polymorphus CCALA 037
ATAAACTCCGCGCTCGATCGAGTCTATCGAATACGATTGTACCACCAAAGACATAATTAAAGATATTCTCATAATCGCGATCGAAGTCCACCAAATTAACGGCATAATCGATAAAACCCTGAGTCGCTCTGAGTGCGGCATTCTCTTTTAATGGTTGAGCATTAATCTTATTTAACGGTAAAAATGTCGCCCGTCCGCCGCGTTTTTGTTTGAGAATTTCGATCGCGCGAGCAGCGACGCCATCATCTTCGACGACTAGGTTACCCATTCTCGCACCAGCAGCAATTTCGAGAGCCAATTGATAAGCCGGAGCGACGTTACCTAATTGCGCTACCAATCCATAAACGCCAGGGATTTTTGCTTCTTTAATAATTTTAGTCGCGAAGGTACCTTGGGCTTCGGCTTGGACTTGATTTTGAGCTTCTAATTTATCGACTAATCGCTGTTTATCTCTTTGTTCTTGTAATAATCTTTTTTGGGTTTCTAGTTGGGTATCTACATTCGATTGAACGGCAGTTAGTCTATTTTCTAATACAGCCAGTTCGCCAGTAGCTTGAGCGAGTTTATTTTCTAGTTCCGAAACCTTATTTTGGTTCGCAGCTAATTCTGGCGTAACGGTTGCCAAGCGTTCGGTTTCTTCAGCAATTTTGGCAGTTAGCTGAGTTCGACGTTCGGTGAGTTGCGCTTGGGCTGTGCGCTGTTTACTTAATTGTTGCAGCGTAGTTTCTATCTGCCGACTAACTTGAGTTTGTTCCTCTACCCACGCCGTCGATGCAGACGCGATCGAGCTAGCTTTCTCTTTAGTTAATTCTAACTGATATTTAGCTTCATCGCGATCGGTTATCGATTTTTTCAACTGAGTAGTTTCTAACTGCTGTTGTTCGCTAGTTAATCGATGGAATTCTTGCTCGTAATTAGCTAATTGACTAGCCGATTGCTGTTGGTTGGTATGAGTATTCGATCGAGTCGCTGTCAGCTCTTCTTGTTGCAGTGTCAGTTGTCGCTGCTCTGCCTGTTGTGTGGCCAATTCCGCTTGAGCAGCTAAAAGTTTTTCTTCACCTAATGCCCGCACGCACGCATTTAAGCGTTCGACTTCCGCAGTCGTAGTGCCGATTTCCCCTTGCAAATCGACGAGTTGTTTATCCAACTCACCCAGGGCAATTTTTCCTTTACCTAAATCTGTTTGAATTGTCGCCTGTTTCTGTTGTAAATTCTGCCATTTTAAGACCACCTCTTCGACAGATTTCTGTTGAAACTCCGTCCGCAATCTTTGGTACTTTTCAGCCTTAATTTTATCCTGAGCTAACTTATCCCGTTGCACCACCAATTCTGCGGCGACAATATTACATTTTTCGACCTTTTCCTTGACCTCATCTAGTGTATCCTTAGCGCGATCGATCTTGCGATCGAATGCCGCCACACCAGCCAACTCGTCGATAATCTCCCGCCGCTCCTTACTATTCATCGAGATGATGCTGGTGACATCCCCCTGCAACACGACATTATAGCCCTCAGGATAAATCCGCAGCGCGTTTAATTGCTCGTGCAACTCCGCCAGGTTGCAAGCCTCACCATTAATCGCATAATTCGACGTATAACCACCCTGAGCATTCACCCGCAACCGCCGCGTCACCACCCACTCATTCGCCAACCGTTGCTTCGGTGGAGCAGGGGAAACACTACTAATATCGACAACCTCAATTTCTGGTGCTGGCTCATCCTCATTCTCCAAATCGAATGTCACCGTCACAATCGCCTCAGACGCGCCCTTATGATTCGATCGATCGTGATTGACTAAATCCGGCAACCGTTCCGCCCGCATCCCCTTGGAGCTAGCCAATCCCAGACAAAATAATAGTGCGTCGAGAATATTCGACTTACCGGAACCATTCGGCCCCGATACCACGGTAAAACCGGGTAAAATCGGGACTTTGGTAGTACCACCGAAGGACTTGAAATGGGACAGTTCTACCTGTTTGATGTGTACCATAAGTTCTAGATGCATCCCTTGGCGGCGCGAGTCCGCATTTTCCCAAGAGTTTATCTTAGCAGAGATTCTCTATTATGTAGCGTCTGTTGGGTCTAATCGGTTTGTTGATTTGTGAAAGCATCGAGTAGATATTCGGGAACACTCAATAATAGTAGAACTTACATCATCGATTATGAATGCCTTCACGAAGCTTCTTTCACAGCACGTTGGAACAGCATTTGCCAGACAAATTCAATTTGGACAATTGCTCGGAGATCGAAATTTTAATGTCAATATCAAGCAAGGAGTAGTAACATTTGGCAGAGATCTTCAGTATCAGATTCAATTACTAGGTACAGAAGCAGAGGGAGATAATTCATGGCTATGGGCTTGGGCTAATGAGGGTAGCAATTTCCCAACAAATATATTGCAGTCTTGCAATGCTTTACGCGATTTTGGTACTCAGCATACTATCGAAGAGTTGACAAATCGAAGTTTTTCACTGGATGTCACTGACGGACATTCTATCTCCCTTACTGCATCAGGTTTAAATGATAACTGTTGTTATTATCGTGCTCCTTATTCTGGTGGGGCCTTATTTTTTCTGGTCTTCAATGTCCCCAATGAAGTTTTCCCCTATGTTGATGCGGCTCAAGCAATCGAGATAATTACTGACGTTATTTCTAATGTGAATGTCGAGCATTGGATTATGTGTGAGTCTTTTCTCAATTCACAAGGGTTTACCCTCGAATTGTCGGAAGATAAAATTAACGCTATCCGTGGCAATGATGCAATTAAAATAATATTCGATTCTCAACAGCGAATCGCAGAAATCGGTGCTTCTCTCCAGTCAAAGTTGTTAGCAACTTAATTATGTACTCGTCATGTGACGATCGAGGGGATAATCTGCACCAAAGATGAGATTGTTGGCAAGTATTGGATCGATCTTGGTGATATCTAGATAATTGCATACTTTTTGCCGATGTGTCGAGAAATCGAGGTAGGGGTAATTCATGAATTGCCCCTACCTCGATTTCGAGCGTATGTCATATCATAATATGTACGAGAGGAATCTCGATCGAAAATGACTATGGAAGTACAAAAATGTCTAAACATAACTTTCAAGCTATGACTCTTAATGAATTGAGACGATATGTTTTAGCTCATAGAGATGATAAAGAAGCATGGGATGAGTTTGCCGATCGTCCTCGTCCTAATGCTACGATCGTAGCAGCAGATACGCCAGTAGAAGAACAGGAGCGGATTATCAAAGAGTTAGTCGATCGATGTAAATAGGATGGGTTCGATCGAATAAGTCAATCCAGAGAATAGATTTGGGTATTTTAGTAGTGGAGAGAATTAGCCCAATCCAACTAAACAACTATGAAGACTATCGATTTTAGGAATAAGCCCGATCGTACTAAAATTAAAATTACTAAAATTAGCGATTTTTTCGAGATATGTATTCCACCATATGAATATCATCTGTCGATTTTCTTCATGGCTCCATTTACTTTTTTTTGGGATGGATTGCTCATCTTAATTATACGAGAGCAACTTCAACTTCCAGATTTCCACAGGTCTCTATTTTCTTTATTGCCTTATTGTGCGATCGGGATCTTTCTTGTTTATGCTTGTGTATTTATTCTGTTCAGAAAAATTTCTTTTCGGATAGACAGGCATGAAATCTCTCTAACGAAAACCTTGTTCGGTCGGAAGATACACCGTGAAATCACCATACCTAAGCGAGAAATCGCTAAAATTATTTTTACCCATAGCTACTCTTATAGAGATTCTGATGGAGATTTCATTACAGGATCTGCCGAGCTAAGATGTGAATCAGAGACAAAATCTATCTCGATTTGTGGACGTTGGGGTGGCAGGTTATTCGATCCAGCTCGTGGTGTTGTCAAAACTGAATCTGAGGTTAAATGGTTGGCGTATGAAATTAGTGAATGGTTAGATAAACCGCTGATGATTATCGAACGGCCCACATGTTAATAGCCAAAATGAATAATATCTGACAACATTTATTGTTTGTAGAAAGCTATGCATAACGATCGGATGGTCGATCGAATGGTCGATCGAATGTATTGGATCGATCGAATCCCCATAAAATCAAAAATCTGTAGAGATGAGTTTGTGGCACGTCCTCGTCCTAATGCCACGATCGTAACAGCAGATATAACTGTGGAAGTACAAGAACGAATCGTTAAGGAGTGGTTAAATATAAGTAAATAATGGCAGTATATCTTCTAATTTTGCGGAATGTGGGATTAAAGAATTGTAGATAGATTAGTATAATCCGAATGAGCCAGTATGAGAAGTATCGATTTCGGCAATAAGTCTTTTAATACTAAAATTCAGATCGCCAAAGATGGCGACTTTTTTGAGATATATATTCCGCCATTTGGATTTTGTCTAGAAATTTTAGTCTTGATAATATTTACTGTTTTTTGGAATTATTCTGTTGTAGGCGGATTTTTCGGTTTAACTCAGATACCGTTTATGATTAGTATCATTTTCATGCTTCTTCAATTACCTTTTTGTGGAATTGGTGTCTTCCTTGTTTATACTTGTTTGTTCGTTTTATTTGGCAAAACCTATTTCCGTATTAATAGACATGAAATCTGTTTAATTGAAACCTTATTTGGTTGGAAAGTTAGCCATCAACGTCCCAAGCGAGAAATTACCGAAATTATTTTTAAACGAAATAGCTTTTATGCTGATTCTGATAGCGATGGTTTCGCTCTCGTCGAGTTTAAAATTAGAAAACACTCGATCGAACTCGGAGCACTTCGTAGTGGCATCAATCATGACACAGAGGTTGAATGGTTGGCATATGAAATTAGCGAATGGTTGGATAAACCGCTGACAATTCTTGAAGCTCCATTAAAAAAGTTGAAAGGTAATTTTAAATGATGGCATCGACGCGTTCTATCGTTTAATCTAGTAAGAGTTAGTAGATAGAAGTAAGTAATCACAGATTCGATCGAGTGTGGATGTTGTCGATCGTCTCCGATCGAGAATTTTTAAACAGGGATAGGATCGATCGAGTGATTACAATTATTTGAGATAGTCGGTGAATTAGATTCAATAGATCGTAACGACTCGATCGAGCATGTAAAATGAAGAGATAACAGCTAAAATGAGGTCAAGCCTATGACAGTTGGAAAGCTTAAATAGAGCAAAGAAGAATTTGCTCGACGTGGGAATGAATTTACGAAACCCAAGTGTTCCCTCAAGTTGAAGAAAGTATACAACTCAGTCATTAAGCAGTTTGAATTGAATCGTTCGATCCTAAACTGTCGGCACACTTTTACCAATCCGTGCTAATTTTTGAACATATAATTCTCGATCGAGTTGAGCTTCTATTTCTGCTAATTCTCGATTGAATTCAGCAATTTCTCTACGAGTTTGGCGGAGATTAGCGATCGATCGTTCGCGGGTGGCAAGATCTGGTATTTGTGGGCTATTCATTTAAGGAAGTCTCCAAGTTAAAAGGATTTCTTCGATGCTCCGCTCCCAAGCTGGAATTCTGATTTCGATCCGTTCTTTGGAATCCATTGCCAGTTTAGCTAGCGCAGCAGATATTTCAGGTTGAGCGGTGGCTACTTTTAATTGTAAGCTACTAAATCGAGAGAAGGCTTCGCTAGCTTCTTGCGCGACGTTTTTGAGTTCGGATAGCACCACCAATGTTTCTGTTATTTCGCCAAATCTTGTAAATAGCTGCCATTCGGTTTTGGTAGCGAGATTGACAATCGCTGTCTCTTATACACATC
>NZ_PVWO01000042.1 GCF_003003845.1 Chamaesiphon polymorphus CCALA 037
TTTAACATTTAGACAGGTATCACCTAAAACCTAAAACCTAAAACCTAAAACCTAATTTAAGCTATCTCCTCATTGTTGGATCGCCAAAACCCAAACTACACTGGAGATTGTAGCTTTGTACCAGTCGCGTGTTCAGTCAACCATCCCTCATTCTCGATCTTCTCACCAGTGGGTGGGTGGTACTAGTATTTATCATTTTGTTTGGCTTATTACCGCTGTTGGCTTTTCGGCAGGTATCGATCCCGTCTTTGGCTAGTCGCATTGTGGGAGCTTTCGTGCGGACGACTGCGACGATCGGCATCGGCGGTATATTGTGGACGAAGTTGGGTTTATTTACGTGGATAACGGCGGTGTTATGTTATCTGACTGGTTTGGGGATTGGCTGGATTGCTAGCGATCGCTGGCAGTATCGCGGCAAATTTCAACAGCTCAGCCAACAAATCGCGCTTTCCACGATCGATATTTTCGATCGGGGTTTATCGCTGCCCCAACTGTCGCGGTGGCTGCTATCTCCGTGGCGAGCGATAGAACGGTTAGTCGCAGATCGACTACTAGTTGGGACGCCGCAACGTATCGTTCCGAATAGTAGTGGGATGCAGATTCCCAGTCGAGCCGTTGTGCCCAAAGAACGTCTGCACCCGAACGATTCAGCAAACTTAGAGCGGGGGAGTCGGAGTTTGGCCGCAACTCGTCATCATCGCTCTCGTGCCAGTTTACCATCGCTACTGTTAACAGCAATCGTCATGCTGTCGATCGGCGCAATCTCTTTATGGCTGCGATTCGAGCATCCCATCACCGAGTTTCGATTCAGTCATCCCGATACCTACGGTCGATTGCTGGTCGTACAACAGATTTTGGCACGGGACTTACCCCAAATTAATTATCTGCCGATTTTCCCTAGCTTGGCGGCCTTTCTGACGGCATTGAGTGGCGTTCATCCGCTCCAAGTCGTCCACCTGTTGGGGGCAATTATCGGCACTTTGCTAGTTCTGGGTGTTGGTTATACAATGCGCTGTCTGAGCAAAAATGGTGCGGCAGCATTGGCAGCTAGCTATAGTCTGGGAGCCTATCTGTTTACCTGGAATCTGCCGATTCCCAGTCGGCTGCCGCTAGGCGTTCGTCAATGCCTGGGTACGCTGCGAGACACGCTCGATCTGGGCTTGATTCGATCGTGGGCAGCCAGTGAGTCAGAACTAGGCGCACTGTTTGTAATTCTGGCGATCGGTTGCAGCACGCAGATTGCTAAATCGTCGCAGCGAACCGCCTCGATCGTTAATACTAGTTGCTGCGCTCTCCTCGCGCTAGCTCTCGATCCTACACTCCCAATTTTAATTTTATTTGGGTGGTTTGGCGGAATTTTTGGCCGACAAATGGCATTGTTTAGTTTGAGTATGGGTTGGCTGATTTTAGGGGTATTAGCCACCATTCCGACTAGTGGCTTTGCGATGCTTACGGGGATCTTAACTACGCTCCCGATCGGCTTGAGCTTGCTAGTAGGCTTATTATTTATCGCGATCGCTTCAGCCGGGAGATTATTATTGGCCAATTGGTCGGCACCAATTTGTTTGACCATTTTTCTCGCGATTACCCTCAATTTTTTCCTACCGCCATCGCCCCAGATCGATTATCTCGAATACGATGCCGCAGCACGCAAAGCAGTAGAGATCGGCTATCTATTTCCCCACCAGCAATGGACTGTGGTCGCACCGATCGAACAATTGTCTCAAGTTTACGGTCGTGGTTGGTATGAAGATGCCGCTCGATTTACCACCCGATATCGCGATCGAGTTACGACTGCTAGCTTCGTATTTCCACACCAAACGACACTTCTGATCTTTGTCGAAAAACGTCCTTTTATCTCTGACAAGCCGGAGTATCCCGTGCCGTATTCAGTTTTGATCGATCCTACCTATCGTAATTATCGATCGCCCAGCGGACGCACCCAACTTGCGGCAGCAATGTTACAAATGTGCGAAACTTACCGCCGCCACCATCCAGATCTTCACACAATTTATTATGAGAGCGATCGATTGCGGATTTATCAATTTTCGCCAGCCTCCATGGATAATAAAAAGTCCCAACTTACCATCAGTAAGTTCGGGACGAATAATCAGGGTGCATCTACCACTCCTATATCCATGCTCCCCACCGCACTATCGGGACGAATTTGAAATTAATTTAGATATTTCTGGAGCGGGGAGCGATGCGCGCTCGTCTGGTTTCCAGACGGTTAAGCGCATCAAGACAGCAAGGGTGGATGGGTGGATGGGTGGATGGGGACTAAAGAAGGTAGTTTCAAACCCTTTCCCTTTTCCTCTTCTGTCTTCTACCTTCGGCATTGCTGAATTCAGGTATGATTTACCTTTGACACAAGCCCTGAAAATTAAGGTAGGGGTAATTCATGAATTACCCCTACCTTAATTTTCGAGGGCATTTCATACATCAATTCAGCAACGCCCTACCCTCTACCCTCTACCTTTAATAATAAAAAGCCCCAACTTACAACAAGGCAAGTCAGGGACGAATAATCAGGGTGCATCTACCACTCCTATATCCATACTTCCCACAACACCATCGGGACGAAACGCCCAAAATTATTAATTTCGAGCGGGATTTAAGGATTTAGCGCACCACGCAGGATCGATCGGATTATGTTGTTAGTAATCGCCACCCATCCACCCCGACTTCGACTCACTTCAGCTTTGTTGGCGTGCAAGTCGCGAAAGTTGCAATCCATCCACCTATTCCCTTAACTAGATGACTACAGTTAAAGAAGCGATCGAGGCTATGATTCGAGAGCGGAATGTCGAAACCGGACGCGTTAGCGGCTTGAGTCGGCAAATTATCGCTCAAATGAATACCTTGCAGACTGGTATTTTAGTTAACTTTGAGAACTTACCAGGGATTAACTCTTCAGGAGCAGCCCATCTCAATCTCTATCTTCAAACTGGAGCCAAAGAAGCTTTGCGAGCCGCACTGCGATCGGGGATCGCCCAGCAACCCAGCCTAAAAATGACTATTAATTCGGCCTTTCGGACGGTTGCCCAACAGCACATTCTCTATCGCGTTTATCAGCGCGATCCCAAATTAATCCCTTTAGCCGCCAAGCCTGGAAATAGTAACCACGAAGATGGTCTGGCGATCGATGTGAATAACTACAATGTTTGGAAACCCTATCTGCTGGCTAATGGGTGGCAATGGCTGGGCGGGAACGATCCGGTACATTTTTTTAACACTAACGGACGGGATGATGTCAGTACTTTGGGAGTGAAAGCTTTTCAGAGCTTGTGGAATCGTTACAATCCCACCGAGCGAGTGACTGTCGATGGTAATTTTGGCGACCAAACCGCCGCCAAGATGGATCGGTGCCCGATCGGGGGCTTTGCGGTAGTCAACGTGTTTCGCCTGGGCGATAATGGAGCGGTTGTGACGCGGATTCAGCAGCACTTAAGCAATGTTGGCTTTCCAGTTGCCGTCAATGGCCTTTTCGATCGACAAACTAAGGATGCGGTAATTAAGTTTCAACTCAAGCAAGGATTGGCTGCTGATGGTGATGTCGGCCCGATGACTCTAAAACTTTTGGGAATTAAGTTGTAAGCACGCTCATTTCTAAAATCCGCTCTCTATCCCTGCCCTCTGTCGATCGTCTCGATCTACAGAGCGGCTCTCTCGATCGACCGAACTATTGCCGTCACTTCGACTGATTATCGCACTCTAGCAAAAGTATTTATAATATAGATATTACACCCTATAGTTCTATTCGCTCTCTGGGGTATCTTAAATACATCAAGGTGCATCGAATCGATCGAGCGATCCTTGAATAATGCGCTAAACTAACAGACGGTAAGCCGTTCGACGACAGGAGAAATGGGATAGGCAGTGGCAGAAAAAAACATGGAATTAGAGCGAGCTGAGGCAACCGTAACGGCTGAGTTAGATCGACTATTGAAAAATACTGTAGATCCCAAGGATAAAGCGAAAGTGGGTGTAAAAAACCAGCACCAACCCGAACGACCGAAAGCACCTTGGACGATCGAGGATAGCGAGAATCTGTACCGGATTCAAGGTTGGGGCGAGCCTTATTTTTCAATTAATGCTGCGGGACACGTTACTGTAGCTCCACAGGGCGATCGTGGCGGCTCTCTAGACCTCTATGAGCTAGTCACATCTCTCCAGCAGCGTAACTTGGCTTTGCCAATGCTGATTCGGTTTTCAGACATTTTAGAGCATCGGATCGAGCGGCTCAATGCCTGTTTTGCTAAAGCGATCGCTCGTTACAACTATGGCGGCGTCTATAAAGGGGTATTTCCCGTCAAGTGCAACCAACAAAAGCACCTGATCGAAGATCTGGTTAAATTTGGCAAGCCGTATCAGTTTGGGTTGGAAGCAGGTTCCAAACCAGAATTAATGATTGCGATCGCCATGCTCAATAACCCTGGAGCCTTGCTAATTTGCAATGGCTACAAAGATCGCGAATATATCGAAACCGCGATGCTAGCGCAGAAATTAGACCAAACCCCGATTATCGTTCTCGAACAAATCGAAGAAGTTGACATCGCGATCGAAGCAGCAAAAGCACTCGGTATCAAACCCAATCTTGGCGTCCGCGCCAAGCTCAATGCTAAAGGGATCGGACGCTGGGGCGTATCTAGCGGCGATCGCGCTAAATTTGGGCTGACAATTCCCGAAATCATCATGGTGGTGGACAAGCTCAAAGCAGTCGATATGCTCGACTCCTTGCAACTACTGCACTTCCACATCGGCTCGCAAATTTCCTCGATCTCCGTAATCAAAGATGCGATCGGCGAAGCCAGTAAAATCTATGTCGAACTCGTCCAACTAGGGGCGAACATGAAATATCTCGACGTCGGTGGCGGCTTAGGTATCGATTACGATGGTTCGCAGACCAATTTTCATGCCTCCAAAAACTACGATCTCCAAAACTACGCCAACGATATCGTCGCCGAAGTCCGCGAAACTTGTAACGATAAGAATATTCCCGTACCGACCCTAATTAGCGAAAGCGGACGCGCGATCGCCTCCCACCAATCGGTGCTAATTTTTGACGTCCTCAGTACCTGCGAAGTCCGCACCGACTTACCTCAACCCACTACCAATACCGAACATCAGATCGTGCGGAATATGTGGGAAACTTACGAAAGCATCACCCCAGAAAATTTTCGGGAAGCTTTCTACGATGCCAACCAATTTAAAGAAGAAGCCCTCAGTCGCTTTAAATTTGGCTATCTAACGCTCACCGAGCGTTCTCGCGCCGAACAACTCTATTGGGCTTGTTGCCAAAAAATCCTCGACATCGCCAAGCGAGAGGAATACATGCCCGAAGATTTGGAAGAACTCGAACAAATCATGGCATCGATCTACTATGTCAATTTGTCCGTCTTCCAGTCGGCTCCAGATAGTTGGGCGATCGATCAACTCTTCCCCATTATGCCAATTCATCGCTTGGGTGAAGAACCAACTCGACGGGGCATTTTGGCCGATCTGACCTGCGATAGCGATGGCAAAATCGACCAATTTATCGATCTCAAAGACGTCAAACACGTCCTCGAATTGCACGCCCTAGAACCAACTAAACCCTATTATTTAGGTTTATTTCTCGGCGGTGCATATCAAGAGATCATGGGCAATCTCCACAACTTATTTGGAGATACCAATGCCGTCCACATTAAGCTCACCCCCAAAGGTTATAAGATCGAACACGTCGTCAAAGGCGATACGATGACTGAAGTTGTCGGTTACGTTCAATATGATGTTGAAGATCTAATCGAGAGCATTCGTCAAAAAGCCGAACAAGCACTGCTCGAAAATCGGATTGAAATCAGCGAAGCCCAACGCCTTTTACAAAACTACGAACACAGTCTCTCGCAGTATACTTATCTGGCTCCATAGCCAGATAAGTATGTAAATACTGTCTTGGCTCGCTAAACTGTCGGCAACACCGACGTTTTAGCGAGCCGCTGTCTTGACCCAAACACATGCAGAGGGAGCGATGCAGTGTGGGCGGGTGTGTCTTGTCTTGTCGCCCACAAACGGGAGGTTGTCTTGATGCGCAGCTTCACGAATTACCCCCCCCAAACCAGGTTTTGAGGGCAATTCATATCTAAAATCAGCAATGTCACCTAAATTATTTAGCCAGATAAATCTCGCGAATATCGGCTGGTACCGCAGCTTCTAATTGCTGATAACCTTCAGTTAGATAGGCGGGAATTTCTGCTGCGGGAATCGATCGTCCTTCACCTTGTAGATATGCCGAAATCCGCTGCTCGTTCCATTTGAGACTCTGAGTCATGACTACTATCAAGCGCGACAACGGCGGTACGCGATCGAGTGCGAGTTCCAGATAGCACCACAATGGTGGCGGCGCGGAGTTTAGAGCATAACGGATCTGTGCTGGCGCGGGCACTTCAATCCGCTCGATCGTGTTTCCAGTAATATCCATCAGCCAGTTTTGCCAATTAGTTGCTTCCGGATCGGCAGACAATTTGACTTGTCGCAGTTCGCCAAAAATCTGTCGCCACGCGATCGCAAATAGATAATCTGCCTGAAGTTGAGACTCTACAGCATGTTGCACGACACTATGGACGATCGCGCCATAACGACAAAACAACGCCGTAAAAAACTTGCCCTGTTCGGGATGCTCTTGGTGTAAGCTCACTAACTCTCGATCGCTATAACCAGCCAACGATTGTAAAATCTCGCACTCGGCTTCGGGAAAGGTGGGGATTGACAACATCTGGAACTAGTTGACAGTTAACAGTTGACAGTTTACCACTCGATCGAACGCGCGATCGGATCGGGTTTTACACCAATTGCGATCGGCACGATATATTGAGTTTACATACTATCCTGACTTTTAATTTTTTCCTATGCAATCAACTTCTCCCGCACAACGGATGCGTAACTTTGCGATCGTCACGATCGCGATCGTCTTAGTAATTGCACTCGTATTGGGAGTTCGCGCCCAAAACTTTACCGACAGCCTCGAAGCTCAAGCCAAACAATCGCAACCGCTCGATATTGCCTTAACTAATGGCAAGCCAACTCTGATGGAATTTTATGCCGATTGGTGTACTAGTTGTCAGGCCATGGCTCCAGATCTCGCCGCCGTCAAGTCCCAATTTAGCGATCGAGTTAACTTTTCGATGCTCAATGTCGATAATACCAAATGGCTCCCTGAAGTCACCAAATACCGCGTCGATGGCATTCCCCACTTTGTCTTTTTCGATAATAGTGGACGAGTACTCGCCCAAGCCATCGGCGAGCAACCCCGCCAGATTTTAGAATCCAAATTAACCGATCTCCTTGCTGGCAACCCTCTATCCGATACCGCCGCCGCAGGCGAAGTCTCTAAATTTATACCCAAAGTAGTCCCCACCCAAGATAAAGCCGATCCACGCGCGCATGGCTAGGGATTAGGGATTAGGGATTAGGGATTAGGGATTAGGCTTTAGGCTGAAGGCTTGAGGTTTTAGGCAGAAGGCAGAAGGCAGAAGGCTTGTGGAACGCAGTTCCACCCATCCACTCATCCACCCATCCACTCATCCACCCATCCACTCATCCACTCATCCACCCATCCACTCATCCACCCATCCACCCATCCACCCATCCACTCCCCACAGTGCAAATCATCATTATCGGCGGCGGAGCGGCAGGTTTTTTTGCTGCGATTACCTGCGCCCAAACTTATCCCGATACTCGCATTACCCTAATCGAAGCGGGAAAACACCCCTTGGCTAAGGTCAAAATCTCTGGTGGAGGGCGGTGTAATGTTACTCATTCCTGCTTCGAGCCGACTCAATTAGTCCAATACTATCCGCGCGGTAATAAAGCTCTGCGCGGTGCTTTTAGCCGCTTTCAGCCCCGAGATACCGTCAATTGGTATGCCGAACGCGGTGTCAATCTCAAAACCGAAGCCGACGGACGGATGTTTCCGACGACCGACGACTCAGAAACGATCGTGCGGTGTCTATTAGACGCTGCGGCGGCTGCTGGCGTCAAAATCTGGACGGGTGAGGCTGTAGCCGAAATTAGCCCCCAACAGCCGTCAGGATGGTCTGTAACCCTCAAATCTGGGGCAATTTTGAGTGCCGATCGAGTATTATTAGCGACGGGGAGCAATCCCAGTGCCTATAAATGGGCGCAACAATTGGGACATGAAATCGCGCCCCCCGTACCGTCGTTATTTACCTTCAATATTCCCGATCCGCGTTTGGCGGAATTAGCAGGCGTCAGCGTCAAATCGGCTACCGTCAAGCTCGCGGGTGCTGGGAAGAATTCGCTGACGCAAACAGGGGCATTACTCATCACCCATTGGGGTGTCAGCGGGCCAGCCGCGCTCAAATTATCGGCCTGGGGTGCCAGATTGCTCGCGGAGGCGCGCTATCAAACCACTTTAATTATCGATTGGTTGCCAGAGTATCGCCCCGACAAATTGCGCGAATTAATCCTATCTGTCAAATCTCAATTACCCCAAAAAACGATCTATAACAGTTGCCCCGTGCCAATTCCACATCGGTTGTGGGAGTCACTGACCAGTCATATTGGCATTCAATCTACCGATCGATGGGCGGGATTGGCTAATAAAACACTCGATCGCTTAATTAACGAACTCAATCGCGGTGAATATCAAATTACTGGCAAAGGCGTATTTAAAGAAGAATTTGTCACCTGTGGCGGTGTCGATCTCAAGTCGGTAAATTTCCAAACGATGGAAAGCAAAATTTGTCCGGGGTTGTATTTTGCAGGCGAAATTCTCGATATCGATGGTGTTACTGGTGGCTTCAATTTTCAGAGTGCTTGGACGACAGGATATCTGGCGGGTTTGGCAATGGGGGCATAGGTAAAGGTAAAGGGTAAAGGGTTTCGATCGACAAATAAGTTTTGAGATCTCGATCGAGGTCTTGCGATCGAGAAACTAATTTGCTACAATAGAATGACAAGTTAATTAAAATATATGTCACAGCGTCTCAAGCGATGGGAATCCCCCCGCAAAGAAGGGAGAAATGACAAGGGTAAAGGCGGTTCGGCACGCCAACGCCAACTCAAAAAACGGACTCAGATGTTACGGCAAAAACTTAAAGACCAAGGCAAAGACGGCAACGGCCAAGGTCAACATAAAAAAGGAGAGAATCATGATTCTCTCCTTTTTTTATGCCGATCGCACGCGGTTTCAACCACTCGATCGCGGCAGATTTTTTTGAGGACGGAGTTTAAATCTCCGTCCTAAAACCCAGTTCTCAATTCTCAATTCTCAATTCTCAATTCTCAATTAATTTACCAACTACTTCCACAGATCGATTAACTCGGCTTCGGTAGTTTGTTTGATGTAATGAGGATAAACGACCTCGCTAAACAATGTTTTGGTATGGGGAAAGATCTTAGCTTGAACGACGGGATTGAAATCGCGATCGAGTGTTTGTTTGCGCATGGCTTGGCGTTCGGCTTCAGAATATTTACCAAATTCGATCTTCGGAATCCAGGTAGAGTGAATTGTCAGTCCGAGATTGATATTGGGATGGCTCAATCGATAAATTGGTTTATTTTTAAAATCGTCGGCGTGGAATACCCAGATTTCATCTTTTGCAATGGTATGGGGATTATCGGGTTCGGCGTCTGACATGATGACGCAGACGATATAACCGTGAGTAGCCGGATCTTTTCCGTCTGGGAGAGGCTCTTGGCTGGGAATAAATTGAGGACTGCGCGCTAAATAACCGATCGGAAATTCAAAACTGTCGGCAATCTCCATCCGCTCGGTATCGATTCGCAGTAACGTTGCTGGCATATCGGATTGAGGTAAACCTTCGATCGAGATGACGCGGTTGTCGCGATCGCGATATGCTCGATAAATTCGCTTGGGAATCGTCTCCCAAGTAAATCCCCACCCCATCCAGTACAAACTGGTAATTTTTTCGCCTGTTTCGAGTTGGCTATCGCGGTTGAGATTGCGGTGCGTATTGACAGATACCGACCAAGTATTGCATTTGCTGGGATTATCGCCGATATCGCTGAGAAAATGCGCCTCAAGGACTGCACCAGTATTGGCATCGATCGTATAGCGTGCGACGCTATTGAGATCGACGGGTGAAGGTTGGAATCCCCGAAATTCCTTCCGCAAGCATTTCTGCGGTGGTACTGATGGTAGCCCATTATTGACCCCCGCGATCGCTTCGATCCCTTTGGTGAGTGGGGGCGTTTTTTCGCAGTCGAGATTGACGGATTCATCGTATTCGCCGATCCATTCAGTTACGTCCCAGCCGCCATTATGCGCCGACATCAGGGTAATTTTGCCGTTGGGATTGCGATAATCGGTAACAAAGTGCGAAACTTCGCGGGGCAAAATAATTTTAACGGCGGTAATGGTTGGTTCTTCCCCTGGCGAAATGGGTCGATCGAGATCCGATCTCTTGACTAAATACAAGTTAGCATAGGGAATTGGCTGGATTAATTGTAGAAATACTAGCGATAACCAGTAGCCAATTTTGACTGAATATTTCCGAATTCCACCAAATAAGAATGGTGCAAAAATTTGGGATAGTTCGATCTTAAAAGCAATATCGCCGACGATAATATAATCTTCCGTCAATGCCATCTGGTGAATGGCTTGTTGGATGATGACAGGTTCGCCATTTGGCAACACTAACCGCCATTTCTCAAAAGTTTTGCTGTCAAATCGATACCGCACCAGACTGGTAAAAGCACCCCAAGGATTTTTGAGAATTACGCCATCGCGACCGAGTTTACCTTTATACCAGCGTCTGAATCGATCGATCGCGCTGAGTAAGCTCAATCCCGCAGAATAGTTAGCGGTAATAAATTCCCCAGCAGGCGCATCGGTACACTGTAAATGGTCGCAAACGGGGTGAGCGGGATTGGAATAAGGCTGAAAAACTTGCGTCAGCCAAGCGGGTTGTTTTGGTGCTAATCCTTGCCAATTGCTGGCTGCACCGATCGGTTCTAGCAGTTCCAGAGAGTCAGGATCGATGATATGCGGACGTGCGGCATCGAAGGTTGCTAGTAGATGCTCTTTGGTCGCCACAAAGGCGGTATTCATTTGGTTGCGAGTGCCTAACAATAGGCTGTGACGCACCATCCCACCATCCAGAAACCGATAGCCAATCTTGTCGAATTTAGGCACTAATTGAGCGGCAAGATCGGCATAATAACACGGTGTTTTCATCATCCGCGTTTTGAGAATCGCGCGTCCATCCTCAAATCCCAGCCGATACAGCATCCCATCGCCATTGAGCACCATTCGATCGCCCCTAGCATATTGATCTGCACTAAAGGTCGTCACGGGTGGTAACGGACAAGCAAAAAAAGCATATCCCCACAAATCGGCGGGAAGTTGCCAGCTAACAGGGATTTGAGACTGAATCCGATCGGGTAAACGATCGCGAAGTTGCGTGAGAGTCTCCAGATCGAAGGTTAATAATCTGCCATAGATTGGCTGTGCGTCTACACTCGTTCGATCCAAAATAACGGGATCTAATGTGGCGGCTAGTTCGGGCGTTACATACCAACATACTTGCAGATTTAAAGGTGTGGGATCGTGCTCTCTCCGGCGTTTGCTCACGTCGTCGAGATTGGTACCGATCGCCGAATAGGGCGTAAAATTTACAGTCCCGCTAGCTGGATCTGCCGTTTGATTTTTAGACATGCAAAACTTTTCCACAGATAAAACAATCTGAGAGAGTTGTGGTTCAACTTTTGAAGAGGTGTTTGGCGATTTTTGTGTAGCTTTATTGTAGAGCAGAAGTTATCGCATACTTGGCAGTATCGATTGCCGCCCTAATTTAAGATACCCACTGCTAACTCTGTTTTCCTGAATGTCGGCGGAGATTCAATACAGCTCGTATTTCATCAGTTGACACGCGATCGTCCCATTATAAACAGTCGTGCGTTGTGCCGATCGCAAGCCGATCGATTTGGCTAATTCTTTATTACCACTGAGGACGAATGCCGTCCACCCTTTAAAGCGATTTTTGAGCACGTCGCCTAGCAATCTGTAAAAAGCACCCAAATCTTCATCGCGTCCCAATCTCTCGCCGTAGGGAGGATTGCAGAGCAAGATCCCACGATCGCTAGGGGCTTCGACATCAGCTAATTCTCGTTGTAAGAAATTAACATAGCGTTCGACTCCCGAACTACGGGCATTCGATCGTGCCTGTTCGATGATGTCGTGGTTGCGATCGCTGCCGATAATTGTCGCTTGGAGATCTTGCTTTTCGCCTGCTTCTGCCGACTTGAGCAATCGATCGAATAGTTCCGCATCGAAGTCTAGCCAGCTCTCAAAGCCGAAGCGATCGCGAAAAATGCCCGGAGCGATGTTTAGTGCCTGCATCGCCGCTTCTAGGGGCAATGTGCCCGAACCACACAGCGGATCGACAAATGCGAGATCGGGCGTCCAACCGGACATTTTCATCAAAGCAGCGGCTAGGGACTCTTTGAGCGGTGCGTCACCGACAGCCGATCGATAGCCGCGTCGGTGGAGGCTACCGCCAGAGCTATCGAGATTGACGGTACAAGTATCTTTCTCGATATGAACGTTGATGCGGACATTAGGATCGGCGATATCGACATTCGATCGCGCGCCAAATTTTTCAGTCTGTTGTTTGGTAATCGCTCTTTTGACCTGAATCGCCGTAAAGTGGCTGTGATTTAACTGTTCGTTTTTCCCCGTCACCGTTACTGCTAGCGTCAACTCTGGCGTCAGATATTCGCCCCAATCGATTTGTTGGATGCCATCATAAAGTTCGATATCGTCAGCACAAGGAAATTCTCCCAATTTGACCAAAATCCGAAACGGCAATCGCGCCCACAAATTGACACGATAGAGCAACTCGCGATCGCCCTCAAAAGCCACGCCGCAAAAGCCCTGAGTTACCGCTTGCGCCCCTAATTCAGTTAGTTCTGTTGCGGCTAACTCTTCTAAACCTCTAGCGACTGTAGCAAAGTACTCACTCAAAATAATTCCTCTGGTCGCATTCAGCCTAAATTCCTACCATTTTCCATTATTCCTTAAATTCAGTGTTACGGATCTAAGATGCGATCCACCTTTTTCGCATTCCTCACTCCCAACTCTTAGCGCGCTCGGTCACAATTTTCAGGAATCATCCTGGTTAGAATGGTAGCTAATCTTAACCAGTCATAATTGAGTCATCCAGATGAGTAACAAAATTATTAGGCACTGGCGAAAATTAATTCTCAATTCAATTAAATTTCTGCTGGTGGCGATCGCGATTTTATTTGCTACTAGCGTTTATGCCCAAGGTATAGAACCACGCTGGTTTGCAATCAAACAGATCGATGTCAAAATTGCCGGACTAGATCCAGCCTTTGAAGGATATAAAATAGTTCAACTCACCGATCTCCACGCCCGCTCGGCAGTGATGGATCGCAATCAGTTAGCCAAAGTTGCTAGACTAGCCAACCAACAACAACCAGACGCGATCGTCCTGACGGGGGACTACATCACCAAGAATGCTAGTAAAGCCGAAGAAATGCTCGCTAATGCTTTTGGGATTCTCAAAGCTAAAGATCGAGTCATCGCTACTATGGGCAATCACGATCGTGGGGAAAATAGCACCCCGATCGAACGCGCGCTCAAAGCAGGTAACGTAAAGTTATTAAATAATGACGTTTACTCGATCGAGCGGCAAGGGCATCTGCTCAATATTGCTGGCGTCGATGATGTCTGGTTCAAACGGGCAGATATTGCCAAGACAATTTCTAAATTACCCGCCACTGGCACGAATATTTTACTGGCTCACGAACCAGATTTTGGCGATATTGCCGCTAGAACCGATCGATTCGATCTGCAACTGTCTGGACACTCTCACGGCGGACAAATAGTTTTACCATTTGCACCCAGAGTGACACCCCCGTGGGGCAAGAAATACATCAATGGTCTTTATCGCATCGGCGAGATGCAGATTTACGTAAGTCCGGGGGTCGGCACTACAGGCCCACCCAAAGCCCGATTTAACTGCCGTCCCGAAATCTCGGTCATCGTTCTACATCAAGTCTAAATACTTTTTATACTAAAGCACTACATCCCCGACTTCTCCAAGAAGTCGGGGATGTGTTCGATGCGGGGATGTTTGGTATCGCATTCGCCGATCGATCCGTTAGCAACTAGCAAGTTGGGCTAACGCAGAGCGAGTTCGACTTGCAGACTCAGGCGCAAGCTATCTTGCGCACCAACAACATCCGCAGTTATCAATTATCAATTAATTCAACTAGCTTGCCGAAGATCGACATTGGACGACTCATGCTCTGTGCTGTTGAGCCGTTGGCGACCTTGTTGGATGGCTTGAAGAATATCGGTCAATCGTTCTTCCATCGTATATAAGACGCGATCGGCATATTCATCTGCGCCCGATTGAATCAGTTGGCATTCGGCGAGTGCTTGCTCGCGCATCCGTTCGATTTCTTGAATATTACGCTCGCGCACCCGTTCTATTTCAATTATTGCTTGTTGTCTGAGATGCTCGCATTCGGCGATCGCCATTTGCCGGATTTGTCTGGCTTCTTGTTCGGAGCGATCGATTATGCCCAACTCATTAGCAACTTGATAAGCGTGTTGATTTGCTTGCGCCAAGATTTGCTGAACTTGTTGCTGCGCTTCCCTAATCAATCGATCTTTGTACTGAAGAATTTCTTGAGCGGTATTAACTATTTCTGGTAAGTTCAACCTAATCGCGTCCAATTGTTCCAGCAGTTCTTCTTCATTGACGATCGTTTTTCCCGTCAATGGTACGCGCGGACTATTTAAAATTTTTGCCTCTAATCGATCGATTACGGCAAAAATATCTAAATACTCAATGGAGATCGGTTTAACTTCTGACTCGACGTTCCGATATTCTAAGATGTTAGATGGAGTTTCGTCAGCTAGAGTGGGGTAGTGGGATTGTTGTAACATTGGTAGATTTCTGATGCAACGTGAGGTGAAACAAGATGGTCGATCGAGCCGTTGAATCTAGCGATTTCTTTAACAATGCTACTGCTCAGGAAACCATACTCCGTGGAAGTTGCTAAAAACACCGTCTCTATATCTGTAGACAAAGTTTTATTCGTGTGAGCCATTTGTAGCTCTTTCTCAAAATCAGACATAACTCTGAGTCCTCTAAGCAACACCTGTGCGCCGATAAGATTAGCATAAGTAATGGTCAATCCATCAAAGCTATCTACTTCTACTTGTGGTAAATGTTTGGTAGCTGTGCGAATTTGGCAAAGGCGTTGCTCGACAGTAAATAATGGCGTTTTGCTGGGATTTCGCAGGACTGCCACTACAACTCGCTCGAACAGCTTGCTACCGCGTTCGATGATATCTAAATGACCCAATGTAATCGGGTCGAAACTACCGGGGTAAATCGCGATCGCTATATGTTTTGGCTTGTAGACAACAAGAGTTTAGACCTTCAATAACATAATTTACGATCGCATCTGAGGATATCGCCATTACTTCACAATTTCTTTACACTTCGATCTAAAATTTTGTATTTATTTGACATAACTTTATAAATAAATTGTGCTGGGTATGATTAGGCACTATAGCTTTATAAATAAGTTATATGATGTGTCCGTGATAGCATAATTCTAGAAACTAATTATGCTACGGATAAGTAGTTATTCTAACAATAGTACCAAGCCTAAACTAATCTTCAAGTAGGCTGGGCATTTGACGGCGATCTTGTGGAATAAATGTCCGATCTCGCGGTAATGAAGATACAGCTTCTGTCAACAAAAATTCCCCGCGATCGATGGCATTTTTTAACTCGATTGCGACCTGCCTCGATCGATAAATACTGGCTAGGGGAGCTACTCTGACAGTTCTCCCTTCAATTTTAATTTTTCCCGATTTTAATTGTTCGTAACTGACTAGTCCAAAAGTCGGACGCACCCGACGCGGAATCGAAAAATCGACGATTGGCGCGACGATATCGCGATCCTGTACCGCACACCGCGCCACAACATCCGCATTCAAGACCGGAATCGGTACCCCAACACCCAACATTAATGAAGGGCCATAATTTTTGAGATAGCAGCCTCGCACCCAATTAGGATCCATCTGTTTGGCATCGCCAATCAAAGCTAACGTCGCGCCGGGGCCAATGGGCGTGCGATTTTCGCCGCGTTTTTGCAGTGGAAAATGTTGAGTCCCTTCCCAGGCAACGTAACCAATCCCCCCGCCCAACCAAATTCGCGTCCCAATGCCAATGACATCGAGATCGGGGTCGTTTAATAGCGGCGAAATTGCCCCTGTATTCGAGTAGACCGCGTTACCCAATCGCGGCTGTAAGGGGCCTAAATAGGTGTACAACTGCCGATCGCCCCCATTTACCCCTACAATGAAGTTCTGGTACAAATTACGGGGGTTGTAGAGGTAAAATTGATTGATCGAATCTTTCGTAATCGTGGTATCGAAGGTAGCACGAGGATAACAATCTGTCCCTTGACCGATCGCGCGTAGCGTCACACCTTTGCCAGCAATTAAATCGGCAATTACATGAGCACCACCGCGCTCTTTGCGCTCGTCCCCATCGCCGATTTCGCCAGCAAAATCGACTAATTGCGTTGCCCCCAGATACAAATCGACAGCTCCAAACCCCGCATAAGCAGGTACTCCATCCAACGTACACGAGCGAATCTTGATCGGCGGATCTGTATGTCCTAAGTTGAGAATTGCTCCCGATGATTCCATCGGTTCAAAACTCCCAGTGGTAATTACATCTACTAGTTCGGCAATTTTGGCGATGCCTAATTCGGCAACTTTAGTCTTAACCTCGTCTACCGTCCATACCACTGCTCGTTTTTTGCCAATCTTGTCGTTAATTTGGTCGATGGTTTTCATGAGGAGTTGGGAGTTAGGAATTGGGAGTTGGGAGTATGTAGGTTGGGTTGCGGATGCATACGCCTTCGGCGGGGCGAAGCCCTACGCGCTGAGGTTTCCGCCTTCGGCACGTCTCGCTTTCGCTCGCCTACAGCGTGCGTTGCACCAAGCAGAGGCACGAAACCTAACAGCACCAACCTTATAAGTACACTTAGTCTTTAATATTTAATTCAGTAACCACATAGATTTCTGGTAATTCTCATCGATATCAATCGAGAAGTTTTGAGTATATTTACTCATTAGATCGATAGGATGGTGTTAAATCCAGTGGCGGGACATTTGGCAATTAGCGATCGATTAATATAGGAATTACTACCTATATAGGGTATGGATTTCAGCTTGTTTAGATAGTTCGATCGAACATTAGTATAAGCCAGATCGATCGCGCGATCGTTAATTTTTAGCTGCCATAATTTCGATCGATACTGTCACTCTATCCACTATCCACTATTCACTATTCACTTGCACCAGCCTCAATCGCTGACTTGATACCAGCAAAAAATAATTATCGATCTTTTACCCACAAAGCCAAGCCACCACCGCGTCCGCGTGCGGCGATACCACTTTCGCTAGCCCAGAAAAAAGCAAAAAACGGTAAATTGGCAACCGATAATCGGGCAAAATCTCTGCTGCCACTTTTGCCGCTGCGAATTTTACCTTGATAAACTGTTACTCCTAGTACTTTAATTTGAATCTCGGTAAAATCAAATGCTAGTAAATTCTTTTTCCCAGGATAGCGACAAGGCCCGGTAAATTGGATATAAATGCTTCCGACTAGTAATTTATTGGTAACAGTGCCCTCGATCGAGTCATCAGTCTCTCTGGTAAAAGTAATCGATGCTGGCGTAAATTTGGGCAGATAATAGCCGCGTCCTAATTTAATGCCACCGCGTTTTTTGTCTTTGCTCGCACCAGTGGCAAAGCAGAGCCGCCATTCACCTAGCAATGAGGCAAAGGGAATGTCTAGTTTATCTTTTTTAGCTGCTAGTTCTGCCTGTTGTAGAGCAGTTACCATTTCTGCCGTACTCGGACGATCGTGAGATTGAGCCGCACGTTCTAAGATATTGACAAAATCAGACATAATTGTGTTCGCTCGGCTCCGCTGGATTGAAGTATGTGTGCAAAACTCTAAGCACTAAAGCCTAACCCCTAAAGCCTAACCCCTAAAGCCTAAAGCCTAAACCCTAAAGCCTAAACCCTAAAGCCTAAACCCTAAACCCTAAAGCCTAAACCCTAAAGCCTAAAGCCTAAACCCTAAAGCCTAAACCCTAAATTTTATCTTTGGCGGCGACAATCAGTCGCAACCACACCAATTGCCGATCGATTTTTCGGAGTAGCTGCATGTCGGTGGCGGGTAATTCCGCAGGTGTAGAGCGACATTCGAGAAATGAGAAAGCCGCTCGAAATGCTTCAGGCGTCGCGATAACTGGCGCATCAAAGTGACAGGGAATAATCCGATCGAAATCCCATTGTACGATCCGATCGACCCAGGCGATCGTTTGTTGGGGGGCGCGGTTGAGAATTAATGTTTGGAGAATGGGAGCGACGAAGGCTCGACCATTATCTCGCGTGTCTAGGAATGTTTGTTCCCAGTTAGGTTTCCAGTCAAATGGATAAATGCCAAAATAGCTCTCGCGGCTGCGCTCTGGGGCGGTAACTGCATCGCCGAAGGTTTGAAACCAATTGCGAGTTTTTAGTACGCTGGGCTGGAAATATAGAGCGAATAGACAAATCCGCTGCCAGCCTTTGAGACGATTGGCGGGGGTATCGACGATCGGATCGCTGGCGCGATCTCTAGCATGAAATAATAGTGGGTAGGGTTCGAGTTCGAGCATCTGCGGTGGCGCGCTCGGCAACGACACGATCGTATCGGTAACTAATAGTGTCCGCGATCGACGGTGCAGAAAAGCTACCTCCGCAAATTGTCCGCGCCCAGAATAATTGGCTAAAGTGCTCGAAATTAGCAATGTCCCTAAAATAGCGTAATCGAACTCGTCGCCAAACGGCGTTTGAGAGCTATCTGCGGGTAAAATATACGTGCGATCGCTCGGAAAACCCAGCCAGCTTAATGGTAAATTTATTGGAAAACTCCATTGATCGGGTGCTACCCAGACTTGCGCCTGAGGAAATTTGCGTGCAAATGGCCCAACAAAGGCTTTGTGCTCTAACCCCGAAATCGTCGGCAGAATGATATATTTAACGTCGCCATGAATGGCAACTAGCTCATTTACCAAGTCGATACATTCTTCTGTCGGTGCTACGGGTGCATAGACGAGCAAACCACCACCAGAGAGCTTCACCACCGTCATCCGAATCGGTACTACTACATAAAAGATGCCCTGAAGCTGCTCGAATGTCCAAATTGTGTTTGGTAATATTTCCGTCCGAATCGTGCGTCGCTGACTGTAGGGATAGATCGGCACCGTAAACCAAAATCGCCACGATCGATCTTGCGATCCCGTCGCCTCAATTGTGGTGCTTACTCGTTCGTCCAGAGTCACCGTAGTCCCTCCAGCAATGCCCGTACATCAATCGCCATCTACAAAACTATCCATCTGGAGTTATCCGCAGGTGGAGCGATGGCTAATGCGTGAGTTCGCGACACTGGGACAAGATATATTGTCAATTATATATTCTTATCCGATCGCAATAATGTTTAGAGCTGAGATCGACGCGATCGAGCTTATGCCTGAATTTTGGCTGAAAAAGCTTGGCGCAGAGCGGTGAAGATTTTCCCATCCATAGTGGTAGCTAAATTATTGTCATCGATCGATCGTGCTGGCATTAGTTCGGCGATGCTACCAGTCGTGAAAGCTTCAGTCGCTTGCGCGAGATCGGCGGGAAATAAATCGCGCTCGATCGTTTTGATGCCTAGTTCTGCGGCTAGTTCCAGCAAGACATGCCGCGTGATGCCTAGCAACATGCCGCGATGGGGAGTTACCAATACATTATCGATAACGCAGAAAAAATTACTGCGCGTCGCTTCAGTAATATAACCATCGCGATGTGTAAACAGGATATCGTCGTAATCCGAGCCTGCCACTTGCCGCGCTGCATAAAAACCCGTCAGATAATTGGTAGTCTTGAGCATCGGTAACTCGCGATCGTAAGGCACAGTTTTCAACCGTTGGCCGGATTTGTACAGCTCCAGCCCATAGGGAGCCTCAGGATGCTTGGGAGTGACTTCATCCTCAAAAATCATCAAATGTGGCGTGAACCCCTCACAGGCATTATAACTGCTGCCGCTAGGTCGATCGCATTCACCGACAGTCAGATAAAATTTGACCGCGCTGTGTGGATAGGCATTACGCACGATTACCTGACGCGTCAGATCTGCCAATTCTGGTAATGTCAACAACGGAATATTTAGCATCTTGGCTCCACGTTCCAGCCGTTGCAGATGCTCTAGCAGATAAAATGGTTTCCCCCCATAAACCCGTGCTAGCTCAAACAATGTGACGCCGCGCGCAAAACCAAAATCCGCAGGATTGATGCGGATGGTATCGCGTTCTACAAACTGGCCTTCATAATAAGCGATCGACATGGCAAAACAGTCCTGTAACTTACCTTAGATTAGCTCAATTGGCACTTTGATGCATTGATTAGAGTCGATGCCTAGATTACTCTAGGACACCTCTCCTTCAGAACCGAGCGTGCAACTTTCACTGCACTCGGCTCCTAGTTTGACACCTACTGAGTCGGGTCTAACCCGCTGTTCGGACTCTCACCTGACCATGAATGGTCTGATGCTGGTGACATTCTCGATGCAAAACTTCCAAGTTTAATGGCTTCCAATTATCATGGTTGCCGTCAATGTGGTGTAATTCTGCGATGTCACCAGAAAAGAACGATAGGTTACATTCGGCACATTTATGATTCTGCTTCTTCAGAAGTCGAGCCGTTATTCCGTCATAGTTTGCATTTTCCCGTTTTGACCAGTACAAAAAGTCTCCATCGTAAGGGGATTTATCTCCCGTTACATTGTTGAATCTGCAAGCTGCCCATTTTACAGCGGGAAATGCTCTATTAATAACCTTATTGGTTTGGTTGCGGTCGTATCTTCCTTGTTTGCGAATGAACTTCCATGTCCAGTAGGCTATTGCCCATAGGTTATGTTGGCTCATATCGCAGAATCGATGATAGTTTCTCCACCCTCGAACTATCGCACCGCACTTGTCAATGCGTTGTTCTAAAGTGAACCGACTGTCTTTCATCACTTTTTTAACTTTAGCCTTAATGCTGATTGTAGCTTTTTGACTTGGTGTCGAAATGAATTTACCATTGGGTTTAACTATGAAGTGCCACCCGAGGAAGTCGAAACCATCTGTACTATGTACGATTTTGGTTTTGGCTTCTTTGACTTTTAATCCTCTCGTTTCCAAGAAGTTATCAATGTGTCGTCTGAGGTCTTCGGCATTGTCTTGAGGTTTCAGCAAAAATACCACGTCATCCGCATAGCGGAATCCTTTGATAGTGTCTTCACTGCTACCTCCTCTTGCGGGTTTGTATCTTAGTTCGTGACCGACATTTTCTAATCCGTGTAGGACTATATTTGCCAGTAGCGGACTGAATGGAGTAGGAACAAAGCGCACCTCTAAACCTTACGGTTTATGTGTTTCTTCATTCCTCTCCCCAAACCGGACGTG